>NZ_DAISHJ010000012.1:0-88358 GCF_036822615.1 Aggregatilinea sp.
TCAACATGCGCCGCCGCCACGCCATCCACACGCCCAGCACCAGCCCGGCCAGCGCGAGTTCGGCCAGCAGCGGTGACGTAAACGTGCCCGCGTATTCGCTGCTGCCACTGAGCAGTTCGCACCACATCCGCCCGAAGAAGTCGAGGATCGTGCGGATGCGTTCGGACACCGGCGCGCCCGTATTGTACAGGTGCGACTTGGCCTGCATGCCTGACGCGGACGTCGTCCCCGTCGCAATGAACGTGATCACGGGCTGCACCGCCGCCGCAAACACGGGCAGCGCCAGGGTTGCCGCACGGCGAGGACGGTCACGCCGCCGTACGGGGCACGGAATCCGCACCAGGAGCGCCGCCATCGCCAGCGCGGACAGGATCACTCCTTCGGGCCGGGCCAGCGTCAGCAGGATTCCGGCGCTCACGCCCAGCTTCAGACGGTTTTGCTGCACTGCGTAAAACGTCAGCAGGGCGAAGAACAGCACCAGCGCCGTTTCCATACCGCTCACCGCCGCCCAGATAAAAGGGCCGCTCACGGCATAGGCCAACGCCAGCGCCAGCGCGATCCCGTGCTGCCGTTTGTCGTCCAGCAGCGGATTATCCCGCGCGATGAGATAGACCAACCACGCGCTGCCGAAAAACGCCAACGCGCCAACCGCCACCGCCCACAGCGCCAGCCGCCAGCCCGTGAACCCGATCCAGTAGCCCACCGCCAGCACGCCCGGGTATAGCAGGCTCGTGCCGCCGGAGGTTGCCGGATCGCCGGGGTTATAGATCATGGGGTGGCCCAGGGCCAGTTGACGCGCGTATTGGAAGTGAATATAGGTATCGTCGAGCGGCATCAGCACCGGACTGTCGCTGATCGCAAGGCTTGCGCTCAGGTACAGGATGATTACTGCCCCGACGACAACGCACAGGGCCAGCCATGCGCTGCGCTGCTGCTGACCGGCCCTGGAATCCGTCATGTTCTGCATTCCTGATTACGTGGTGACGCGCCTGGTGCTTACGGATAAACCTGCCAGCCGATGTCCTGATCCTTCATCTCGGCGATCTGCTCGGACGGGATGCTGACCAGCGTCGAGCTAGCTTCGACCGCAACCGTGCCATCCGGCAGCAGCAGTTCCCCGCTCGCCTGCGCGACGCGGCCCCGGTCCTTATCGATACGCCCTCGCACCGTGACTTCCTGATTCAGCGGCACCGAGTGGTGATAGCGCAGGTTCAACGTCGCCGTAAACATGAATCGCGGCTCCGGCGTGTCGTCGGCCAGCAGCGCGCGCCCGATAGTCTCGTCGAGCACGGTTGCGATCAGCCCGCCGTGTACAATGCCGGGATAGCTCTGGTATTCGTCGCCAAACGTCACGCGCGCCATCACCTGTTGGTGACCGTCGTTGAAAAACTTGATCTTCAGCCCGACCGGATTCACCACTCCGCAGACGAAGCACCACCGGGCGCTCGCCTGCTGGCCGTGAAACGAGTCGTGCTCGTGATGATCGCCCATGAGCGCCTTATGCGATGTCGTCCTGTGCGAAGGTATCGATCATCATGCGCACGTCCGGCCCCAGCGGATACAGCACCGGGCACGTGCAGCCCGCCGAGATGTATTCGCGGACCTTCGCGCGCACTTCGTCCGGCGTACCGGACGCGGTGATGAGCTGCACGACCTCGTCGGGAACCAGTTCCATCGCGCGCTCGATCTGTTCTTCGGTCGCAGGCCACGTCAGGACCTGATGGATCTCGTCCAGCACTTCGCTGCTGACGCCGCTGGCCTTCATGATGTGCGGCTGCTGGCCGAGGTACTGCGTGACCAGCTTGCGCGCGCCGTCGAGCGCCTTCTTGCGGTCGCTGTCCACGGAGCACACCACGAGCTGCGGGCGATCGATCTCGTCCACCGTCCGACCCGAAAGTTTCGCGCCTTTTTCCAGGTTTTCGAGCGCCGTCGCGTTGTAGGCGGGTGATACAAGGTAATTGAGCAGCACGCCGTCGCCAATTTCGCCCGCCAGCGCCATCATTTTCATGCCCGTCGCGCCGATGTAAATCGGCACGTTGCGCGGCTCGCGGCGTCCGTGCACGATGTCCAGCTCGATCCCATTCACCTTCACGAACTCGCCGTTGAAAGTCACGTTTTTCATCGCCAGCAGGTCGCGCACCACGGTAATATGCTCGCGCATCGCCAGCAGCGGCTTATCGCGCTTGATGCCCACGTTGGCCGCCAGCGGATCCCACCACGCGCCGATGCCGAGAATCATCCGGTCGGGCGCGAGGTCGTCCAGCGTCAGGAACGTCGCCGCCGTCAACGCCGCGTTGCGCGTCCAGTTATTAACCACGCCGGACCCGATCTTGATGCGCTTGGTCGTCGCGCCATAGGCCGCCATCGGCACGATGGCGTCACGCACGAGGCGGCTTTCCGCCTGCCAGACGGCCTCGAAGCCGCGCGCCTCCGCGTATTGCACATACTCAATTGCGTCGCGCAGCGGATGCGCGTCCTGAAGATAAAGGGCTACTCGTTCGGCCATAAGATTCCTTCCAATCTATGTTGTAAAGCGTCGCAAAGCGCTACTTGCCCGGGTGCGGCTCGTGTTCCAGCGTCCAGCCGTGAGGCTGCGCATGCTCGACCAGCGGCTCCCCCAGGTCTTTGGCCAGTTCATAATAATGGTGCAGATCCTCGGGCGTATCCAGGTCCAACGCCGTGCGCTCCGAATGAAAAACATGGATCGTCGCGCCCGCTTCAGCAGCGTGGCGCTGGTGCACGGCAAAGCTGTCGAAACCGAACGAATACGGGATGAGTCCCGGCGGGCGGACCAGCAGCAAGTTCGTGCCATGCTCGTGACGATCCGGCGCAACCACCACCGTGCCCGGATAGCGTGCCAGCTTGACCATGCCCTCGACGTCTTCCGGCATCAGCAGCGGCAGATCTGCGGGCACGACCAGCACACCGTCCGCGTTCCACACGCGCAGTGCGTGCGTCGCACGGTAGAGCGCGCTGTTCAGTTCCGGGGTGCCGCTTTCTTGCAGCGTCTGCGCGCCAAGATCGCGCGCGATCGACAGCGCTTTCGTATCGCGGCTGATCACCAAAATTCCCTGCACCACCGACAGCGGGTGCAGCAAATGCAGTGTACGGCGCAGCAGTCCTTCGGCCAATAGTTCGCGGTCTTCCGGCGGCAGTTCGCCCGCCAACCGGCTTTTCGCGCGGTTAAACGGCTTTACAGGCACAATCGCCCAAATCGTCATTTGAGAGTGCTCCCTACCCAACTCAATACATCGCGCGCCAAACGTACCTTATCATCGTCGTTCAGCATCAGCGTTTTGGTTTCCAATACTGGAAAGTCTGGTACCGGCCCCGCATCCCTGTCGCTCTCGTCGATCACCAGTCCATCCAACAGCCCATCATAGTACCGCACCAGGCCCTGCGGCGAAATATCCAGACCCATCTCGCGCATCAGTTTTTCGGCAGGCCCCTTGACGGCCTTGCCGCCCACGAAAGGGCTGACCGCCACGCACGGCCCGCGCCGCGCGTGCAGCGCCTCGCGCATCCCCGGCACTTCCAGCAGCGGCGAGATCGACAGCACGGGATTCGACGGGCAGATCACGATCACGTCCGCCTCGTGCAGCGCGGCTTTCGCTTCGGGCGTGATGCGCAGTTGGACGTCGTGCCGGAACCAGATCCGGCGCACGGTGGGCTGCCAGCGCTCGCGCACGAAATATTCCTGGAACGCGAGCGTACCTTTTTCGACGGTATCAACCATCGTCGCTAGCAGATCGTCCGTGACAGGCAGCAGGCGGCATTCCACACCCAGCGCTGCACACAACCGCGCCGTGACTTCCGTCAGCCGCAAGCCCTCGCGCAGCCACATCGTACGCAGCAAATTCGTCGCCACGTCTTTGTCGCCCAGCCCAAACCAGGCGTCCTGACCATAGCGCCCCATCATGTCGATCATCTGGCGCGTGTCACCGTCCAGCCCCCACCCCATCGTGGGATTGGACAGCCCGGCCAGCGTATACATCACGGTATCGAGATCGGGCGACACGTGCAGTCCAAAAACCTCGATGTCGTCCGCCACGTTACCGATCACCGCGAACCGATCCGGCGGCACAATCTTCGACAGTCCGAACGCGAGCTTGGCCCCACCGACACCGCCCGCCAGCGCCACCACGCGAGCCTGATCGTTCAAAACCATAGCACCTTCGCCTCCACTGGCGCGCGCTCCGAGGTTTTCTCCTGCGCCGGGTAGCCCAACGTGATCAATGCCTGTGCTTCCCAATCGCCCGGCAGATCCAGCACATCGCGCACGACGTCCGGGCAGAACAGCGGCGCGCAGATCCAACACGCCCCCAACCCGGCGTCATACGCGGCCAGCAGCAGGTTCTGCACCGCCAGCGCGACACTCTGCGTTGCCATGATCCGTTCCGCACCTGCCCGGCGCTCGTCGGGATAGACGTCCATATCCGTCATGCTCATACAAACTACTATCACCGCCGGAGCGCCGGAAATGCGTTGATACGAGCGTGTAACCTGCCGCTCGATCTGGTCACTGTCCAGCCCATCCGCCGCCAGATCCATACGAAAGCGCTCGCCCATCGCGCGGGCAAGCTGCTCGCGCCGCGCCGGATCGACCAGCACCGCGAAGCGCCACGGCTGGCGATTGTGGGCTGAAGGCGCCCAGCGCGCCGCATCCAGGATGCGCCAAAGTGCCGCGTCGGACACGGTGCGATCCTGGTAGCGTCGCACGGAGCGCCGCCCGCGAATCACATCAATCAGGCTGGACAATATCGCTCAATCCGTTCCACCCGCAGAGGACCGGTACAGGTCCAGTTCCGGCGGACGCACCAGATCGGAAGCACGCCCATCCACATCCGGCAGCGTCAGGCCACGCACCAGCACGACCGGCAGCCCTTCGGCCCCCTGCCCGCTGACCAGTCCCGCCGCCGCCGCGATTTCATCACCAACACCCGTTACAGTAATACGCAAAACGCGCCCAAACAGGTCGGTCTGCCCGCGCATATCGTGCAGTGCGGGGATGCCCGCCACGCCGATCGCCGCGCCCACCGTGCCCTGCCGGAAGGGTCGCCCATGCGAATCGCTGATCACGATGCCCGGCTGAACGCCGGTCAGCGCCCCAAGCCGCGCCCGGATCTCACGCGCCGACCGGTCGGGATCTTCCGGCAGCAGCAACACCCAGTCTTCGCCATCGCCGCTCACGTTCGAGTGGTCGATCCCGGCATTCGCCAGGGTGAAACCCAGCCGGTGCCGCACGATCAGCACATCCGCGCGCATTCGTGAAACTTCACTCGATTCGCGCAGAATCAGCTCGACCAGTCGCGGATCTTTCCGCACCTCTGCGGCAATTTCCTCAGCATGTGCCGAAGGCGTCACCTCCGCCAGATTGAAGAAGCGGCCCTCCGCCTTTGACACCAGCTTAGAGGTAATCACCAGCACATCGGAAGGCAGCAGCGCCAGTTCCGCGCGCGCCAACCCATCTACAATCAACTGTCCGAGATCATCGCCCGGCTGGACCAACGGCAGGTCCGGCAGGCCCGTCAGCGACACCTGCACCAATGGCGATACTGCGCTCACGCTATTCGATCCCCGTGATACGAATCCCTGCTCCCGGCACTTTATAGCGCTTGTTAATGTACAACAGCACCGCCGTCATCGCCTCAACCGCGACCGCGTTCGCCAGCGGCCCGGCATCGATACCGCGCATGCTCGCTGACTCGACAAGGCAGAACACCTGCTCCTTGGCATCGTCATCGTCGCCGCACACCAGCACGTCACTGTCGATCGAATGGTCGATCTTCTTCAGGTGCGAAGCGGAAATGTTCTCGAACGCCGCCACGACCCGTACGCCCTCGCCCAAAAAGGCCTGCGTTGCCAGCGCCGCGGCCTTTTCTTCCGGCACATACACGGTACGCACGTTCGGCGGTTGCAGCGGCACGGTCACGTCCACCACAATCTTGCCTTGCACCGCGTTCTTGACAGTTTCCAATGTCGCCATGTGCGCGCTGTACGGCACCGTGAGCACCACCACATCCGCCGCAGCCGCTGCATCGGCGTTGCCCAGCCCGGTCACGATTTCGGCTCCCAGGGTCGCGTTCATCTCGTCGGCCTTGCCCTGCGCCTTCGCCGCCTCGCGCGAGCCGATAATCACACGATATCCCGCCTGCGCCCAGCGCAGCGCCAACCCCGAGCCTTCTTTACCCGTCCCACCCAGGACGGCGACCGTCATCATCGTTGAGGATTCGCTGACCACGAAGATTTCTCCCGTCGATTAGCCAAGAACTTGCGACACAAAATGGTTATAACGCTCCCATACCGTCGGTGCATAATCAAGCGCAGCGGCAGCAATAGCCGCCTCGTCCAGCGTCAGAAGCTGGCGATCGCGCATCAACACCCGCCCCGCCACGATCGTCGCCGTAACCATCGACGGCTCGAAGCCAAACTGAATGTGCCAGGGCAAATTTCCGGCATGCAGCGGCGTGAACGGCTGGTAGTCTACCAGGATCACATCACCCGCCGCGCCGGGAACGAGCTTCCCGATCGTCTGGCCGGGGAAAAACAGCTCTGCCAGCCGCGCGTTGTTCCACGCGGCTACGTGCGCGATGGCATCACCGGGGGCGCGGCGCGGATCGCGGTTGGCGACCTTGTGCAGCAGGTAAGCCGCTTTCCAGTCCGCCCACATCGTATTGCTGAAGCCATCGTTGCCCAGCACGACCTTGATCCCTTCGGCCAGCATCGTGTCGAAGGCGGACGCGCCCACGGCATTGTTCATATTCGATCGCGGCTGGTGCGACACCCACGTTGCGGTATCGTTGAGGATCGCGCGCTCGCGCTCGTCCACGTGCACCGCGTGCGCGACGATCGTCTTCGGCCCCAGAATGCCCAGTCGTTCCAGGCGCGGCACGACCCGCTCGCCCCACTTGTTCAGGCTGTCTTCTTCGTCCGCTTCGTGCTCAGCAACGTGAATGTGAAAGCCTGTATCCAGCCCTTCGGCGGCGGCAGTACACGCCTCCAACGTCTTGTCTGAAAGCGTCAGCCCGGCGTGCAACCCGAATGTCGCGCCGATCAGAGGGCGGTCCTTTGACGCCTTCAGGAAGCGCACGTTCTCAGCGATCCCGGCCTGCGCTTTCGCCTCGCCGTCGCGATCGGTGACTTCGTAACACAACACGGCGCGCAGCCCGGCCTCGTCTACCGCGTCCGCGATCACGTCCAGGCTGCCATCGATGAAATTCGGGCTGGCGTGATGGTCGATCAGCGTGGTCGTGCCGTGCTTGATCGCGTCCACCAGACACACCAGCGCGCTGAAGCGCACCGATTTTTCGTCGAGCGACTTGTCCAGCGGCCACCACAGCCGCTGCAAAATTTCGGGGAAGTCCTTCGGCGCGGGGCCGGGAATCGCCAGCCCGCGCGAATACGCGCCGTAAAAATGCGTGTGCGCGCAAATATTGCCCGGCATCGCAAGCTGGCCGCGCGCGTCGAGCCGCTCCGCGTCCGGATACTGCGCCTCAAGCTCGGATGACGCGCCCACCGCGCGGATCGTGCCGCCGTCGATCAACACGGCGCCGTTTTCGATAATCGAGTTGGGATCGTCCCAGGTAACAAGTCGAGCGTGGGTAATGAGCAAGGCCATAGCTACCCCTCTATTGGCAGGCTAACCATCATCGGGCCACCACTGGCGCGGATGGCCTCCAGAATTGTCTCCACACTGGCGTGTATCACGTCATCATCGGATGATACTGGCAGCGGGATGCGGTGTTCTTCAGGCGGCCCGGTCGAGGCGATGATGGTGCCCCGGTCGCACTCGATGCGAATCTGCGCGCCGCCGTCGTCGCTGCTGCGTGACGCTTCCCACACCCGCTCGGACCGCACGCCTTGGCGTTCCAAAGCGTTGAAAACCCGGTCCACAAACTGATCGGCGTCACTATACAGATCGTCGATCACTCGCGCTGCTGTGAAACGGTCCCACGTGGTGTAAATGAAACTGATCGCGCGGCGGCTGGGGTTCAGCACCGGCGGATCTTTACGGCGAATCTCGGCCAGCTGGAGCTTGTAGTAGACGGCGTCGGCACGGGGATGAGCCGCTTCCGCCGGGATCAAGTCCCGGCGGCGAACCAGCTCCACCCCCGTGCGTCGTGCGTAGTAGTAAATACCGCCATTCAATTCCTTGAACGCGCGGCTGAGAAAGAAGGCGACGTATTCGGCGTAGATCCCTTTAGGCGTGCGGGCCTGTGGGACGCGATACCAGTGCTCCCGTTGAAGCAGATCCAGATCGCGTTTCCGGTTGATTACCCCCACCAGTACCCGGTCCTCTGGGTACACGCCGGTTGTCCCCTACCCTTGTTAGCCCTGCTGGCTCTGGCGATACTCGCGCAGCTTGGCGTCGATTTCACCAACGCGCGTCTGTTCGGCTTCCCACCACTCGTCGCAGCGCTGGGCTTCGAGTTCATCGACGGTCTTGCCCTGCTGCTCGACCCAGGTGTAGTACTTTAAGTTGTGCCAGCGCTCGCGGTTGTCCGCCGTGCCGTCGAAGACCCAGTCGGTCCGCAGGCCGTGGAACAGGCTGCGCACCCGCGCGATCGCCTCGGTGCGATCCACCACGCCGTACGTCTGGCGCATGGCCTCCATCACGCTCGGGTAACGGTCCATGCCGTCCGTCGCAATCGTCACGACCAGATCGTCCGGGCCAAAACCGTAATGCTTGACGGCCTTGATCGCGCCGAAGATGTTGCAGATGCTGCTGATGCCGAAGCGGTGCGCGAAGATGTCCACCAGCGCCGGGTCGATACCGAAGTCCTCGACCAGCGCCTGACGCCCGCCCTCGTCGGCGAAGATTTGCAGCGCCAGCTTGGTTTCGATGTCGTCGATGCACATCATCGCATCGGTGTTCTTGACGTGGTGAATCCAGGTCACGTGCTTGTCGCCGATGCCCTGGATGTCGTGGCCGCCGTATCCATTCAGCGCCAGCGTCGGGCACTGGATCGGTTCCAGGCCAACGATCTTGTGATCGGGCCATTCCTGCTTGATGCGGTCGCCCGCGGCGATCGTGCCCGCGCTGCCCATCGCCGAGGTGAACGCCGATACCTTGCCGCTGCCGATGCCCTGCGCCGCCAATTCCTTCGCCAGATCGACGATGGTGTTGCCGGTCACGTAGTAGTGGAAGCGGTAGTTGCCCATCTCTTCGAACTGGTTCATGATGCGGATATCGGGATCCGATTCACGCAGCTCGTGGGTCTTGTCGTAGATTTCCTTGACGTTGCTTTCGCAGCCGGGCGTCTTGATGACCTGCGCGCCATAGGCCTCGATCTTGTCGAAGCGCTCCTGGCTCATTTCTTCCGGCAGGATCACGAGGCTGTTGCAGCCCATGCGACCCGCGACGTATGCGCCGCCGATGCCGTAGTTACCCGTCGAAGGCCACACCAGGGTGTGCTTCCATGGATCGACATCACCGAACAGTTCCTTTTCGATCAGCACGGAATAGGTCGCGCCGACCTTGTGGCTCCCCGAGGGGAAGTGCACGCTGGTCAGAACGGCGATCGGGGTATCGACGCCGGTCAGCTCGGGCGGCAGAACCACATACTGGATCTGGTTGTTCATGTCGCGCCAGGAGATGTTGTACAGGTTGATGGAATCCAGCGGATCGGATGTTTTGGCCTCGTGCGCTTTCGCCCGGATCCCAGGATCGATCAGGTTCGGGTGCAGCATCTCTTCAAAAGTCGGGCCGGTAATGAGACGTCGTTCAGACACGTTGATGCTCCTGTAGAGTACTTAAAGCGAACAGCCTGCAGCGGCGGTTCGAATTCGAACGCAATAGTTTGCAGAGTCACTTGCCGCTACAGATCGGCGCTGTCATCATCCAGCAAGATCTGGCGCTCAAGCTCTTTCATCTGGTTATAGGTTTCGTCTCGCTCATAGGCCAGACGCCGGTAGTGGGCGAATTCCTGGTCGGGCATGTTTTCGGTTGCCCCGTTGAACCGCGTCAGCAGCGCATCGATTTCCTCGTCCAGCGCCTCATACTTGAGGACCATCTGCTGGTATGTCTGGATGCGATTCAGATCGTCAGGATTTGGTTGCATACTCCCCGACACAGCACGCTCTCCTCTACGCACCGCTGTCGTGCGCGTCAGGCACGATCACGGCGTGATGTTCGTCGCCCGCCGGAGCATCATCGGAGGCAGAACCGTCAGCAGAGGGATCCCACAGTTCCGACACGATGTACAGCGGGCGATTACGCGTTTCGTCGTAGATCCGGGCGATGTACTGGCCCATGATGAAAAAGAACAAAAGCTGGAACGAACTCAGCAGCAGCAAGACGACCAGCGTCGTCGCCTGCCCCTCGAACACTTCCGTTCCGGCCAGCCGCAAGAAAGCGACCAGCGGCACGGCCAGCACGGCGATCACTGCCAGCACCAGACTGGCATAGATCGCCACCTGGAGCGGGAAGTACGAAAAACCGGTGATGGCATCGAGCGCAAACCGCAGCATCTTCTTGAGCGGGTACTTGGTCTGCCCGGCGAACCGTTCCTGCCGGATGTACTCGACGCCCGTCTGCCGAAAGCCCACCCAGCTCGCCATGCCCCGGATGAAGCGGTTGTGCTCGCGCATGGTGTTCAGCGCTTTCACCACCTGTCGGTCCATCAGGCGAAAATCGCCCGTATCCAGCGGGATCGCCACATCGGTAATGCGGTAGATGATGCGGTAGAAGAAGTGCGCGGTCGTCTTCTTGAACCACGACTCGCCGCGCCGCTCCGACCGCACCGCATACACGACGTGATAGCCCTCGCGCCATTTGTCGATCAGTTGGAGGATCACTTCCGGCGGATCTTGCAGGTCGGCGTCGATGATCACCACCGCATCCCCGCGCGCGTAGTCCATCCCGGCGGTGACGGCGTTCTGGTGACCGAAGTTTCGGGCAAAGTTGACCACACGCACGCGCGCATCACGCTCATGCAGCGCAAACATCAACTCAGCCGAACGATCCCGGCTGCCATCATTGACGAGAACCAGTTCCCACGAATCGGGCTGGCTGTCCATGACCTCGACAATACGCCGGTATAACTCGTCAATGATCGGCTCCTCGTTATAAACGGGAGCAATGATCGAGATTACGGGATTTGTGCTCATCAGCCTCTCGACAAGAGCGCGTTTATGTCATTGTATCCCATCGCACACCACCGCGCGATCCGCTCGTTGAGCCGGATCGTTTAGCGGAACGAGGGCAGTCCCAGTTCTACACGAATTTTCTCGACCTGCTCGATGGACGGCTCGACCGGATAGCCCGCCCCCGCGACGCGCATCGCGCTGCGGATGTCCTTCAGACCGTTGCCGGTCACGATCAGCACCACTTCCTCGTCGGGCGAGATATGCCCCTCGCTCAACGCCTGCTGCACGCCCGCATAGACCGCCGCGCCCGCCGGTTCCGCGAAGACGCCGCTCAGCCGCGCCAGCATGGGAATGCCGTCCAGGATCGCCTGATCGTCCACCGAGACGTACGCGCCGTTCGTATCGCGCACGGCGCGCATCGCCTTCACTGCGTCGCGCGGCAGATCGGCGGAGATGCTGTCGGCCACAGTCGTGGCGCTGATCGGTTCCATCGTCGCCGGGTCCTGGTCATGCTTCCAGGCCTCGTACATCGCCGCGCTGCCCGATGCCTGCACGCCGATCAAACGCGGCATGTGATCGATCCAGCCCAAGTTCAGCAGGTCGCGGAAGCCCTTGTACACGCCGCTGATGATGTTGCCGTCGCCCACGCTGACCACGACCACGTCGGGCGCGCGCCAGCCAAGCTGTTCTGCGATCTCGAACGCAACCGTTTTCTTACCTTCGAGTGTGTACGGGTTCATGCCTGTGTTGCGGTTGTACCAGCCGTACCGTTCGGACGCCTGCACGGCGAGGTCGAATGCCGCGTCATAGTTGCTCTGCACCAGCATGACCTTGGCGCCATAAGTTAGCAGCTGGGCGATTTTCGCTTCCGGCGCAGATGACGGGACGAAGATCACGGCGGGCAGACCCACACTGGCCGACAGCCCCGCCAGGGCAGCCGCCGCGTTGCCGGTGCTGGCCGTGGTCACTACTTCGATGTGGTCGGCCATCGCCCGTGCCACGATCAGCGCGCTGGCGCGGTCCTTCAGCGAGCCGGTCGGGTTGCGACCATCGTCTTTGACCCACACCTGCTTCAGCCCGATTTTGTCCGCAAGGCGCGGCGCGTCGTACAGCGGCGTCCAGCCGACTGCCAGCGGCGGCACCTCGGCATCGGCGGCCAGCGGCACCAGGGCGCGGTAACGCCACAGCGTCGGCTCGTCCATGCCCGAGATCATCGCGGGTGAGATTACACCGTTGATTGCATCGGTATCGTACAGCACATCCAGCGTGCCCATCGGCCCGCAGTCCGGGCAGGTATACTCCACCTCGCCCGGCGCGAACGACCGGCCACAGATCACGCAGCGCAGTTCAGTTACAAACATGCTTCTTGCTCCACCTAGTCGCCCGGCACGATCAACGTGCCGCTTTCGCCGCGCATCGCCCGCGCAATGTTCGCCGGGTCGGTAATAATCGCCTGGGGGCCGCCGTTATCCACGAAGTTCAACACCGCTTCGATCTTCGGCTTCATGCTGCCCGCGGCGAAATGTCCCTCTTCCATATAGCGGCGCGCTTCACCGGCAGTCAGCGTATCCAGCCACTTCTGATCCGGCTTGTTGAAGTTGATCGCCACTTTTTCGACGGCGGTCGAGATCACGAACAGATCCGCCTTCAGTCCGATCGCCAGCAGGCTCGTACCCCGGTCCTTGTCGATCACCGCGTTCACGCCGTGCAGGTTGCCTTCTTCATCCTCGACAACCGGAATGCCGCCGCCGCCCGTGCAGATTACGATGATATCGTTCCGGATCAGCGTATTGATCGCGTCCAGCTCAACGATCCGCATCGGGATAGGCGACGCGACCACACGGCGGTAGCCGCGCCCGGCGTCCTCGACCACGGTCCAGCCTTCCGCCTCGAACTTTTTGCCTTCCTCCTCGGACATGAAACCGCCGATAGGCTTGTTCGGATTCTCGAACGCGGGATCGGCGCGATCCACCAGCGTCTGCGTGATAACCGTCGCCACACCCTTGTGGATGCCCGCCTTGCGCATTTCGTTATCCAGCGCCTGCTGGAGCATATATCCGATCGATCCCTGCGTATCTGCGCCGATGACGTCCATCGGCGTGGTATGTACTTCCGGCGCGGCCAGCTCATTGCGGCGCAGGATGAACCCGACCTGTGGGCCATTGCCGTGTGTAATGACGACACGCCAGCCTTCTTGCAGCATCGCTACGACGTGCTTGACGGTCTCGTACACGGCCTCCCACTGAAACGCCACCTCAGGGTGATGCTTGTCTAAAATAAGTGAGTTACCGCCGATGGCAATGACGGCTGTTTTCATAGATGTGGTCATTTTTCTCCGTCCTTGTAAGGCATCCCAATGCAATTCTAAAGGCTCGTGGAGCTAATGCCTTCAAAAAAGATAAGTCTAGATTGGATAGTAAAGCCGATCACCCTGCCGAGGCTGATCGGCTTCATTTCAATACACGCGTTAGTTACGGTTCACGCACTAGCGCATCGTCAGCGCCATGACCGCCTTCTGAACGTGCAGGCGGTTTTCGGCCTCGTCGTAGACCGCGCTGTGCGGGCCATCGATCACGCCGTCGGTCACTTCGATGTTACGGTCGGCGGGCAGGCAGTGCATGTAGATGGCGTGTTCCTTCGCCATGTCCATGCGGCGCTCATCCGCGATCCAGTCTTTGTACTGGTCACCGATGCGCTTGGATTCTTCCATGTCGGTGGTGGTCATGGTCGCGCCCCAGCTCTTGGGATAGACCACGTCCGCGCCCGCGAAGCCCGCGTCGAAGTTGTCCATAACTTCAAAGCTGCCGCCCGACTTGCGCGCGTTTTCCGCCGCGAGATCCATGATCTCCGGCATCAGTTTGAACTCCGGCGGGCGCGTCAGGCGCACGTTCATGCCGAAGCGCGTCGCCAGCGTGATCAGGCTCTGCGGCACGGAAAGCGGCTTCTGGTAGCTGGAGGCATAGGCCCACGACATGTTCAGCGTCTTGCCGCGCACGTCACGGCCAAAACGCTCGAAGATGGTCATCATGTCGGCCAGCGCCTGGAACGGGTGATACCAGTCGTCCTGCATATTGAGCACCGGCACGCGGCTGGCCTCGGCCACGTCGCGGATGTACTGGTTGCCAACGCCCCAGTCCACCTGGCGGATAGCGATGCCGTCGCAGTAACGCCCGACGATTTCACCGATTTCTTTGGCGGTGTCACCGTGCGAGATCTGCGTGGTGCGGCTTTCGATGAACTGCGCGTGGCCGCCCAGTTGGGCCATGCCCGCCTCGAAGCTGACACGGGTGCGTGTGCTGGAGAAGAAGAACATCATCGCCAGCACCTTGTCGCGCAGCAGCGCGTGCGGCTCGCCCAGGGCGCGCTTGCGCTTCAGGTCGAACGCGACCTCAAAGATCGTATTGACCTCGTCGTCGGTCCATTCATCGGGCGTGATCATGTCGCGCCCAGTCAAGTGTGTCTGCATTGAATTACCTCTCTGCGATGCAGTCTAGCGTTTTGCGCTCGCTAAAAATATAGATGGATCGCACGGGACCGTGACGCTGTGTCCCCGGCCCCGTGATGGTATCAAAAGAACGTGCCGAGATTACTCGACCGCGCCCAGGATCAGGGCCAGCAGTGCCATACGCATCAGCACACCATTGTACGCCTCGACCCAATAACGCTGGTGGCGGGTGGTATCCACGTCCTGCAGCAGTTCGTCCTGGCGCGGCAGCGAGTGCAGCACGATCGCGTCGGACTTCGCCTTTTCGAACAGCAGCTTCTTGGTGACCTGATAGTTCGCAGGCGTGCGCCCCTTGTCGTCGGTCGCTTCCTGGCGCGCCTTGGTATAGTCCGGCTGGACGACCGGTTCCATGTAGATCACGTCCGCCTCGGCGATGACCTGCTCGATGTGCTCCTTGCGCTGGAAGCGGAAGCCCATATCGGTGACTTCCTTCTCGAATTCCGGCAGGAAGTACATTTCGTCGGGCGCAATCACGTAGTTCTGGGTGTCGAACTTGCTCAGCGCGTAGCTGATGCTGTGCATCGTGCGCATGCGCATGTCGCCGATGAGGACCCATTTCAGGCCGTCGAGCGTGCCGCGCTCGCGATAGATGGTCATCATGTCGGTCAAAACCTGAGTCGGATGCTCACCCCACCCGTCGCCGCAGTTGATCACCGGCACACTGGCGTGCACAGCGGCCTCAGCGGGCGCGCCCTGCTGGAAGTGGCGCATGGCGATCACGTCGCCGTAGTATTCCAGCATTTTAACCGTGTCCTGGATGCCTTCCTGATAGAAGTCACCCGCGCGCGTCATCTTGGCGTCAGAGAAGCCCGTCACATGCCCACCCAGGCGGTGCATGGCGGCTTCCGTCGCCAGACGGGTGCGCGTGCTGGGCTGGTAGAACGCCGTCACCAGCGTCTTATGGGCCAGCAGATCCCCGTTGTGGCGGTCACGGGCATAGGGTTCCAGCGTCTTTGCGACTTCGAAAACGCGGAAATACTCATGCCGATCGAAATCTTTGAGCGAGAGAATGTCACGCCCCATAAAACTACGCATTTTTCAGATCTCCTGTTTGTGATGTAATGCGATTGCAAGGCCCCGAAATGGGGCACGGACTATCGGTCAAAACCGCCGCAACCGGCGGGGAACAAATGAGCATACCACACGTTATAAAAGCTGCCATAAGTAAGTTAACCCGCGAGCGGCGTGAACGGTGTGCCGTGCAGGAACTGCCCCCGCCCCGGCTCGCCGTGCAGTTGGCCCTCGTGCACCAGCACGTCTCCCCGGCTGATCACGGTACGCACGCGGCCTTTCACCTTAAAGCCCTCGTATGGCGTGTATCCGGCCACGGTGTGCTGCTCCGCAGCCCGGATCACCACTTCCGGCTCGGGATCGTAGATCATCAGGTCGGCGTCGCTGCCGGGTAGAATCGCGCCTTTACGCGGGTACAAGCCGAAGATGCGGGCCGGTTCGGTAGACATCAGCCGCGCCAGCTCCGGCAAAGCCAGCGGCGTGCCTACATCAACCCGGTATCGTGGCTCCTCGACCGCGTAGGTATACGTCAGTTGGAACGAGGTTTCGAGCCCCGGCAGGCCGCCCGGCGTTTTGGTGAACTCGGTGAACTCCCGCTTCTGGGCCAGTGTATAGTCGCAGTGGTCGGTCACGACGCCGCTCAGAGCGTCGTTCCATTCCAGCAGATCGACCATCCAGTCGCGCGGGCGCAGCGGCGGCTGCAAGATGAACTTTTCCGCGTTGTCGCTGTTGTAGCGACCATCGTTCAGCCAGAAGTACTGCGGGCAGGTTTCGCAGTAGAGTGCGGGACGATTGGCGTCCTGCTTGGCCTCGGCTACCGTGCGGATCGACTCATCGGTCGAACAGTGCACGATATAGATCGCCGCGCCCGCCACTTTCGACAGGTAAATCATGCGCCGGATCGCTTCGACTTCCGCTTCGGGAGGCCGTGCGATACCGTGGCTCACCCACGTCGTGCGTCCGGCTTCCACGAGCCGCGCCGTCGCATCCGACACGATCGAGTCATTCTCGCAGTGGATCATGGCGATCATATCGCGCGGCATGGCGCGGAACGTGTGCAAAAACAGCGCATCGTCCGCGTAGTAGTTCGGACGATAGGTCGTGTAGAGCTTGATGCTCGGTACGCCCATATCGCGCAGTTCCGCCAGCCACGCGCGCGCCTTTTCAGGGTCGTGCGGCAGATCGGTTACCATCATGTGAAACCCGTAGTCGATCAGCGCGGGTTTCGCTTCGTCCAGCCGCGCATCGAGCGCCTGCCGGAACGTCATGCCGGGGAACTGCGTGGCAAAGTCCACCACCGTCGTCACGCCGCCGAATGCGGCGGTCATCGTTCCCACCTGCCAGTCATCCGATGTCTGGTAGATCCCGGTGTCGAGCTGGATATGGGTATGCGGATCGATCAGGCCGGGAAAGACGTAACATCCCGCTGCGTCGATGATTTCGGCGTCCGCCCATCCATCCGCGCCGTGCGCCACGATCCCGGCGATGCGATCGCCGTCAATCAGAACGTCACCCTCAACAACAGCGGTCGAAGTGATCACCTGGCCGCCGCGCACGATCTTGTGCTGTGCCATATGTGCCCTTCCCTACCCGGGCCTAGTCGCCGTTGACCAGCGCCCGCGCGATTGCGTTGTGCCGTTCGACCACGACCGGCAGATCGATCGTTTCCAGAACTCCTTCGCGCACGACGATCCGGCCATTGATGACCGTATACGCCGCGTTCATCGCCGTGCAGAACAGCAGCGCCGCGACCGGATCGTGCAGTGCGCCCGCGAAGGCCGCGCCCCGCACGTCGTACGCCGCGAAGTCGGCAGCCATGCCGGGCTTGAGCGCGCCGATGTCGTCGCGGCCCAGCACGCGCGCGCCGCCCAGCGTTGCGATTTCGAGCGCCTCGCGCGCCGTCAGCGCTTCGGGATCACCCTGCACGCGCTGGAACAACATCGCCTGCCGCGCTTCGTTCAGCAGATGCCCGCTGTCGTTGCTGGCAGAGCCATCCACGCCAAGCCCAACCGGGACGTGATGATCGAGCATCTTGCGTACGGGCGCGATGCCGCTCGCCAGCCGCGCATTGCTCGACGGGCAGTGCGCCACGCCGGTCCCCGTTTGCCCGAACCGGTGGATCGCGTCGTCGGTCAGTTGGACGCAGTGGGCATGCCACACATCGTCCCCCACCCACCCCACGTCCTCGGCATATTCGCCGGGCATCAGGCCGAACTGCTCCAGACTGAACGCCACATCCGGCTTGGTTTCGGCCAGATGCGTATGCAGCCGCACGCCGGGATAACTACGCGCCATCTCCGCCGAGACGCGCATCAGATCCTGCGTCACGGTGAACGGCGAGCACGGCGCAAGCGTGATGCGCAGCATCGAATAGCGCGAGTTGTCGTGATAGGTCTCGATCAGCCGCCGCGAATCGCGCAGGATAAAGTCTTCATCTTCGACCACGCGATCCGGCGGCAAACCGCCCTTGCTTTCGCCCAGACTCATGCTGCCCCGGCTGGCGTGGAAACGCAGCCCGGTCTTCTGCACCCCTTCGATTTCGTCGTCAAGGGTAGAGCCGTTGGGATAGATGTAGAGGTGATCGCTCGCCGTGGTGCAGCCGGAAAGAACCAGCTCCGCCGCAGCAACCTGCGCGCTGATGGTGATGGCTTCGGGCGTCAGGCCCGCCCAGATCGGGTACAGCCCCACCAGCCAGTCGAACAGTTCCTTGTTTTGAACGGAAGGCACAGCGCGCGTGAGCGTTTGCACGAAGTGGTGATGCGTGTTGACCAGCCCTGGAATGATGACGTGACCGCTCAGGTCCAGCACTTCGTCGGCGGTATCCGGCAATTCTGCGGTCGGGCCAACAGCTTCGATCACGTTATCACGGATGAACAGCCCGCCGCCGTAAATCTCACGGCGCGCCTCATCCATCGTGACGAGGACGAGCGCATTTTTAACGAGCAGCGTTGCCATAAAGTCTCTTTCCTGATGGGCGAGAATGTAGGCGTGTGCAAGGCAGTATAGCACACGCCTCAGCCCAGTAAAAAGTCCGTTTAGTGCGCTTCGCTGGTCGCCGGAATCGTCAGTTCCGCGCCTCGCAGAGTGTTTTTCATCAGCATGGCGATCGTCATCGGGCCGACGCCACCGGGCACGGGCGTGATCGCCCCCGCGACCTCTTTGGCCTCATCAAATGCCACATCGCCCACGAGGCGATAGCCGCGCTTGGCACCCGGATCATCCACGCGGTTGGTCCCCACGTCGATCACGATTGCGCCCGGCTTGATCCAGCTACCACGCACCATTTCGGCCCGCCCCACCGCAGACACCAGAATATCCGCCTGGCTGCACACTTCCGGCAGGTTGCGGGTACGGCTGTGACATACGGTCACCGTCGCATTACGCTCGATCAGCAGCAGCGCCGCGGGCATCCCCACGATATTACTGCGGCCCAACACCACCGCGTTCGCGCCTTCAAACACAGCACCCGCTTCTTCCAACAGCACGATGACGCCGTGCGGTGTGCACGGGATAAACAGCGGGTCGCGGCCCTTCATCGCCAGACGGCCGATATTCACCGGCCCGAACCCGTCCACGTCTTTTTCGATGCTGATCTTATTCAGGACCGCTTCTTCATTCAGGTGCTTTGGCATCGGGAGCTGGACCAGAATGCCGTGAACGCGCGGATCGGCGTTCAGTTCGGCCACCAGACCCTCGACCTGCGCCTGGGTTGCGTCGGCGGGCAGTTCATGCCGGAACGACGCGATACCCAGTTCCTCGCACGCCTTGTGCTTCATCCGCACATACGACTGCGATGGCGCGTCATCGCCGACCAGCACCGTCGCCAAACCGGGACGAATGCCATGCGCCGACTGCATCGCGGCCACCTGCGCGGCGACTTCTGCGCGAATGCGGGCCGCAACTGCCGCCCCATCAATTATTGTTGCCGTCATGCCCTCTTTAACCTTTCCCATTTTCGGTAAAATCGGTTTTTTAGGTTCAATAACTACATCCAAGAGCCTACCATGTAGGGGGTAACTTCACCAGTGCAGCCCGGCGCATTTGAGCGCCGTCATTTGTCAATGATTTCCGACAACTCTACTACAAATTTCAACTCCGTATAGGCCAGAGTAATGTACTATTAGAAATGAAGACAGTAGGTCCTGTAATCTGATTTCAAGAGGCATGGCGAGCGCCACTGTCAGCTCGCCTGACGCGCTTATGGCAACGGTCAATATAGAATTACCTGACGACCGCTCCACCCGGAACCTTCATACAGGAGGGGGATTCTAGATGTCCCATCGCAGCGTAAATAGGCGCTCGAACTTTGGCTTATGCGGACGCCCACCCCAGCGCCCGGTTGGGACCCTGGCCGAAGGTCAGGCGCTCATCGAATATGCGTTGATCTTGACCCTGGTCGTCATCTCGCTGGCGGGCGTTCTGGCCCTGACCGGCCCGGCTGTGGGTCAGGTGTTCAGCCACCAGGTCCTTAACCTCCTGGGCGGCGAAACCGATCCGCGCGCCACGCTCAATCCGACGGAATTCTGGGATCAGGTTGGTGCAGTCGCATCGTTCACCCCCCAAAGCGCGAAGATCGCGACCAATACGGCGCGCCCGGCAACATCCACGCCGACATCGGCAGGCGCCGTGGCCGACACGCCCATCCCGACCGACACGCCCATCCCGACCGACACGCCCGTCCCAACAGCAGGGCCCAGCCCGACGCCGACGGCCCAGTCCTATGGCTATCCGTTTGACGACACCGGCGACGACAGTGATCGCTGGGAAACCGGATTCACCGGCCCCGGCGAATTCGCGTATTGGGCCGCTGAGTACTGGAACTATGTCAATTCTGGTTATAACAACGCGGGTAACTGCAACAGCGGTAACTTCAATTCAGCCGGTGCGCAGGCCGACGGAACCGGCGTCTGGCAGACAACATATGCCACGCTCGATTGGACATACTCGGGCAGTCCGGGCGGCGGTGTCGCCGACAATTTCTGCGCTCGCTACAAGACCACGCTGACACTTGATCCGGGCACGTATACATGGCAGATCAGAAAAGATGACGGCGTCCGCATTTGGGTCGGTGGCGTCAAGGTCGTTGACGCTAACCTCCCGAACACGGGCGACGCGGTCACCTGGTCCTGGAGCCCCCTGACGAATACGACCTGGACGCGCGATTTCACGGTGACAACCGGCGGCGATAAGCCGATCGTGATCGAAATGTTCGACAGCGGCGGTGCGGCTGAACTGCACGTCAAGCTGATTGCAGCCGCATCTGACGACGTGGGCACCTGTGCCTGGGAACTCTCGACGGCGTCGTACCACAGCAGCCCCAATGCCTGGAATGACAGCCCGACCGGCAACTACGCCACCGGATCGCGCTGCAATCTGAAGCTGCGCGGCGATATCGACCTGACGACCGCGGCCTCAGCGGAACTCGAATTCTGGGATCGCTTCACCCTGACCGGCGGCACCATCGCGCGCGCCGAGGTTCGTCAGGTGGGCAGCACGACATGGACGCCGTTCACGATCCACAGCGGCGCGGGCACGATGGGATGGTCGCGGCAGGTGATCGACCTGACCAGCTTCCTCGGCCAGCAGATCGAACTGAGGTTCGTGCTCGATGCGACCTCCGCGACGTCGGCGGCAGATGGCTGGGTCATCGACGACATTGGCGTCCACACCGCGAATGCCAACTACTACACCGTCGGCTTCTACGACAACATGGAAGGGGCCTCGCACTGGTACGCAGGCGGCACGTGGGCGCTGAGCAGCGAATCGGCCCATCAGGGCGCGCAAGCCTGGAGCGACAGTCCCGGCACGAACTACACCCATGGAAGTAACTCGGTGCTTGAGTTGGACGGCATCGTCAAGCTCAGCATGAACCCCGAAGTGACTGATCCTGAGCTGAGCTTCTGGCAGCACTATGCTCTGGGCGCTGGCGACTCGATCCGGGTTGAAGTCTCAACCGATCACCAGAGCTGGACTACGCTTGGCTCGGTGCTGGCAACGGCAACGACCAACACCGGCTGGGCGGAAAAAGTTCTGCCGCTGTCAGCCTACGCAGGCCAGGATATCTACATCCGCTTCCGTCTGGACGCCACGACCGACTCTTCGGTTGGCAATGGCTGGTGGATTGACGACGTTTCCATCCGTGCGCCGGTGAACACATCCTGGGCGCTTGGCAGCTGCGATAACGTCGAAAGCGCCGCGACGTACTGGGTCGCCAACGGCACCTGGGGCATCGTCAACGGCACGGATACAAACAGCGGGACCGGCTACTCGATCCAGGCGCACAGCGGCTCGGCCTACTGGTCGGACAGCCCCGGCGCGAGCTACACCCAGGCGGGTGACGACGCGCTGCAAATGCTGCCGTGGCTCTCTCTGCCCACCGGGACGGTTAATCCCGAGCTGATCTTCTGGCACCAGTGGGATCTCGGCACAAACGACTACATCGCGGTTGACGTCATGCGCGAAAGCACCAGCAGCTGGACCGAAGTCTGGCGCATGAGCTACGGCTCGATGCCGCCGAAGTACAGCACCGTCGACACAAACTTCAACAGCGCGCTTTCGTGGCAGCGTGAAACCGTCAGCCTGAACAGCTTTATCAGCGACACAGATCGCATCAAGGTCCGGTTCCGCCGCTACAGCGACAACACGAATACCCTTGGTGACGGTTGGTGGATCGATGACGTGTGCTTCGACCAGCACACCGACACAACCCGCACCGTGCCCTTCTCCGACGCGATGAATTCGGCGGTGAACTGGTACGCAGGCGGCACGTGGCGGGCCTCGACCGAACAGTCGCACGACGGCGTCGCCTTCAGCGACAGCCCCAGCACGACCTACAACAAGCGGGCCAATGCCATTCT
This sequence comes from Aggregatilinea sp., assembly GCF_036822615.1. Lineage (NCBI taxonomy): Bacteria > Bacillati > Chloroflexota > Anaerolineae > Aggregatilineales > Aggregatilineaceae > Aggregatilinea > Aggregatilinea sp. The sequence goes on from NZ_DAISHJ010000012.1 coordinate 22,462, forward strand.
TGAACTCCGGCACGTGATCGACCTGACCGGAACCACATGGCCGACCCTGTACTACTGGGATCGCCACGACCTGGGTACGAACGACGTCCTGAAAGTGGAAATCAGCGTTCTGGATGCTGCGACAAACACATGGGGCAACTGGTTCGAAGTAGACGCGTCTGCGCCGTCACCGCAACCCGATGCGTGGACGCGTACCGGCACAACCGTCTCCTGGAACCGTCACCAGGGCAACCTGAACGCCTACGCGGGCCAGAAGATCCGCCTGCGCTTCCGCCTGCGTGAGATCGCATCCAGCAGTCCTTCGACCGAGGTCGGTGACGGGTGGTGGATCGATCAGGTGTCTATCGTGGAGCGCTACAACCACGAGACGATCTTCCCCAACACCTTCAGCGATACCGCCGACCTGACGAACAGTTGGTGGGTGATGGACGGCGACTGGTACCGTATCCCCGGCGGTTCGGCGGGCACCTATACCAACATCGGCAGCGGCTCTGGACTCGGCGCGGGCACCTGGACGGGTGAGTACTACCGCGACACCAACCAGAATGCAGCGTTCGACGACGGTGAATACCGCGGCACAGCCCAGATCGACAGCATCGACAGCTACGTCTCCAGCAGTTCGCTGTGTTCACCTGCCAAATGGACTACAAGCGGCCATCCTTGTGATGTCGGGATCGGCAACAGCGAAAATGAATACTTCCTCGCCCGGTGGACACGCACCATCACGGTATCCCAGGCGACGACCTACCGGCTCCAGCTCCAGTCGGACGACGGGCTGCGGGTCTTCGTAGATGGCAATCAGGTCTACAGCTACTGGAGCGGGCGCAGCTTCAACACGACACCTGACACTGCGCAGTTCTCGGTGTCACCCGGCTCGCACGTCATCGTGATCGAATACTCCGAGCAAACGGGCAGCGCCCAGGTCAAGGTCGATTTCGAACTCTACTCCGGCGGTGGCGTCTACGCGGACAGCCCGGTAGCGAACTACCTGCACAACAGCAACGCCTCGATGACGCTCGAAGGAATGATCGATCTGACGGGCCTCAGCAACCCGGCGCTCCGCTTCAGCGAGCTTCGCTATCGCGGCAACGGCGACACGTTCTACATCGAAGTCTCAACCGATGGCGGCTATACCTGGACGAGTATCAGGAGTTACACCAACAGCCAGACCACCTGGACGACGCGAACGCAGTCACTGTCTGCCTACATAAATCAGCGGATCAACATTCGCTTCCGCATCGATGCCCGCAGCGACACAGCGGTAGCCGACGGGTGGTATCTCGATAGCATCCAGATCGTCAATCCCTAGCGCAACGTAGTATCCGTATACGTCAGGAGCGGGTCACCCAGGTGGCCCGCTTTTTTTGCGTTTTTGCGTGGATAGAACCGCCCGCGCATGGTAAAATTGACGCACTTCTGGCTTCGGAACGGGAATAAGCTGAAAGGTACTACATGTCCCACGACGGGATTGTTTTTGTTCTGGTCGGCCCGTCTGGTGCTGGCAAGAATACGCTGATACGGCGAATTCAAGGGAAGTTCGAAAACCTGCAGCAGCTTGCGACCATGACCACCCGCCCAATGCGCCCCACCGAAAAACAGGGCCGCGAACACTGGTTTGTCTCACACGCCGAATTCGAAACCCTGATCGAACAAGACGCCCTGCTGGAATGGCAGCGCGTGCACATGAACGATCTCTACGGAGCGCCCCGTAAATCCGTAGAAGACGCAATTGCCGATGGACGAGACCTCATCGCGGATATCGAATTCCTGGGTGCGGGCAAAATTCAGGAGCTGTACGCAGATCAAGCCGTGTTCGTTTTCATCACGCCTTCGCGCCTCGATATCCTTGCAGAGCGCATCGAACAGCGCGGCAAGACCCCGCCAGATGAGATTGCCAACCGCCTGGAACGGGCCAAGTTCGAAATGACCTTCGTGCCGCGCTGCCACTATCTGGTCATCAATGACGAGATCGAGCAGGCTACCGCGAATCTAGCACACATTATCACATCCGAACGCTACCGGCGGCGCGGCGAAGGCAGCGCGAACGCGCTCCTCCCCCACGATACGTTCCACACGTCGGTTCTGCCGCTCATCCGCAGTGACGGACACCTGCTCGCTCGCAAAGAGGACGGCCTCTTTACCATCCCCTGTTATGTGGCGCATGATGCCTTCCAACCGCCGCACGACCTGCTTTACGAGCAGCTTCAAGCCGATCTCGGTCAGGAAGTCCGTGTCGAGTCGCACATGGATTCCCGCTTCGATTTCGTTGCGCCCAACCACGTCACGATCGGGCACATTGGTTCCGACAAGACGATCAGTTTCTACTATCGCTGCGCGCTGACCGCCCCACTCACCCCGCCGGAGGGCTGGGCATGGTGCACACCCGAAGATCTGGCGCTATCCACGCCGCTGGGCGATCTGATCGCCATGTAGCAGTTCTACCGAAACACCTCCAATGCCTCCGCCTGACGGCGGGGGCATTTTTGATTACACGCACGTAACGTGTTTGTGTGGATGTTGTCAAGGTCGTTGAAATGTCTTGACTTTTGCGTGGGGCGCTTCTCAGAATACGGTAGAATCAGGTGCACGCGATCGCCATAGGGATCGTCATCAGGCTGTCAAGCTGCTGGAACCGGATATGATCGAAGTCGTCAACCTCACCAAACTTTACGGGCGCTTTGTTGCGCTCGATTCGATCAGCTTCACGGCTAAGGAAGCCGAAATCGTCGGATTTCTGGGCCCCAACGGGGCGGGCAAAACGACCGCCATGCGCATTCTGACGGGCTACATGCCGCCCACCAGCGGCGCGGCGCGCATTGCCGGGCTCGACGTCGTGGACGATTCGCTCGCGGTGCGCCAGCGCGTCGGTTATCTGCCCGAAACCGTGCCCCTCTACCGCGACATGACCGTCACCGGCTACCTCAACTTCGTGGCGCAGTTGCGCGGCGTGAAGAAGCGCAAGCAGCGCATCGCCGCCACGCTGGAACAGGTGGGCATGGCCGACCGCGCGCGCAGTCTCATCCGCAGCCTGTCGAAAGGCATGCGGCAGCGCGTAGGACTGGCCCAGGCGCTCATCCACGAGCCGGACGTGCTCATTCTCGACGAGCCGACCATCGGCCTCGACCCGCATCAGGTGCAGGACGTGCGCGCGCTCATCCGCGACCTGGGTCGCAGCCAGACGGTGCTCCTCAGCACGCATATCCTGTCCGAAGCGGAGCAGCTCTGTGACCGGGTGATCATCCTCGACCGGGGACACGTCGTGGCCGAAGATACGCCGGTCGGGTTACAGGACCGTCTACAGCGCCAGGGACGCCTGTTCGTGCGGGTCGAGCGGCGTTCCGCACAAAACGATGTCATGCGAGTGATAAAAGGCGTTCAGGGTGTGCGCAAGGTCGAGCCCCAGGGCGACGGCTATCTGATCACCACCGCGCAGAATCAAGATGTCCGGCCCGCCCTGTCTGCCGCCATCGTCGGTCAAGGCTTCGGGCTGCTCGAAATGCGCGCATGGGCCACGACGCTCGAAGAAATCTTCCTTGAACTCACGCCGCGTGCGGAGCAAAGGCACTGACCATGCACAGCATCCGGATCATCGCCCGGCGTGAGCTAGCTCAGTATTTCGCCTCGCCCATCGCCTATCTGGTCGCGTTCTCGATCCTCGTTTTGACCGGTTTCCTGTTCAATTCGGATCTGGCGCAGCGTGCGAACTCGTCCGCGCCGGATGGCACGGCGGTGCTGAGCGCGTTCGGATTTTTCACCGTATTTTTCGCCCCACTTCTCACTATGCGCCTGTTCGCGGAAGAATCGCGTGAGGGCACACTGGAACTGATGCTCACCCTGCCCGTCCGCGACGGCGATATTGTGCTCGGCAAGTTTATCGGCGCGTGGGTGTATTTCTCGCTGATTCTGGCCCTCACACTGGTGTACGAAGTCATCTTGCTGTCGATCACCACCTTCAGCGGGGTGCAGTACAGCCCGGAACTCGACCTCGGCCCGGTCATCAGCGGCTACATGGGGATCTGGCTGTTCGGCGGCGGCGCGCTGGCGGTCGGCATGCTGTTTTCCGCCATGACCGAGAATCAGGTTGTGGCCGGGTTCCTGAGCATTGCGGCGCTGTTTGTGCTGTGGCTGGGCGATTACGCCGGGCTGGTGGTGCAGAACCGCCCCGTCGCGGAGGTCATCCGCACGTTGAGCCTGCAAGCGCACTATTCGACCTCGTTCTTGATCGGCGTCATCCGTTTTGAAGACGTCGTATTTTTCCTGGGACTGATTGTGTGCATGATTTTCATCACCACGCGCGTCCTTGAATCCCGGAGGTGGCGCTGATGCAGGCGGATTGGGTGACACTGCGGGCGCGGGTGGCAAGTTGGGCCAGCGTCGCCGGGGCGGCAGCGCTGGTCGTGGCCGGGCTGCTTTACCTGCTCGGCGGCGAGATGTCGGCCTGGGTCTTTGCCTTCGTCGTCGCGGGCGTCGCAGCCATCGTTTTCTGGATTTGGGGCGCACCGGGCGAGTTCCAGGCGTGGATGACCGGGCGTCAAACGCGCTTCGGCACGACGAGCGTCCTGGTGACGATCCTCTTTGTCGGATTCGTCGTGTTCATCTACGTGCTCGCGGACCGGTCCAATACGACGGTCGACCTGACGGCGCCTCAAAAGTACTCGCTCAACATTCCCACGCTCGACGCGATCGATCGACTGGCTGCCCAGAGCTACCACGTGCGGATCGTCGGCTTCTTCAGCAACGAAACCCTGCGCGAGCAGGAAGCCGCCGATATTCTCTTGCGCCAGTACGTCGCGGAAGGGAACGGCGCAATTCAGGTGCGCTACGTCGATCCGAACGAGGAGCCTGACATCGCGCGGCGCTTCGGCTACCAATCCAGTTATGACGGTGACCTGTTCCTCGAAATCCTCGACGCCAGCGTTCAAAGCAATCCAGACGCGCTGCCCCTCTACCTGGGCGAAGCCGACGAGCGCAACATCACTACGGGTCTGCTGACCGTCGCATCAGCCGGGACGTTCAAGGTGTACTTCACGACCGGCCACGCCGAGCTGGACCTGAGCCGCACCGACGAAACAGGCATTTCGCGCCTGCGCATCAGCCTCACCGACCAGGGCATCATTGTCGAGCCGCTGAGCCTGATGGAAGTCGCAGATACGGGCGTGCCCGCAGATGCCACCGCCCTGCTCATCGTCGGGGCGCGCACCGGCTTCAACGAGACGGAAGTCCAGCTCATTGCCGACTACATCGATCGCGGCGGGCGAGTCGCCATTTTCACCGATCCGCCCATCATCGATACAGTCTCCACGCCCACCAATACCTTCCTTGAAGAAGGCAGCCCGCTTGCCGATTACCTGCTCTCCGAATTCGGCATCGCGGTCAAAGATGAAGTGGTGATCGAAACCAAGAGTACGCTCGGCAGCGAATACGCGCCTATCGTCGATCAGGTTGGCTCGCACGAGATTCTCAGCGGGGTGCAGAACGTCCAGATCGTGCTCTATTTCGCTCGTCCGATGGAAATCGTGGACGATCCCACAGTGGCCTGGGTGCGCACGCCGCTCCTGCTCTCGTCCGAGGCGTCGTTTGGCGAATCGGATCTGGAAGGACTGCGTACAGATATGCAGCCCGAATATACCCTCGGGGAAGATACGCCCGGTCCGCTGACGATGGCCGTGGCCGCGCAGCGCTCGCTGGAGATGCAGTCGGATATTCAGCCCCGGCTGGTCATCATTGGCGACTCCGACGCGTTTTCAAACGAGTTCCAGACCACCGATTTTATGGGCAACGTGCTGCTGTGGTCCGACACGATCGACTGGCTGACCGGGTTCTCCCAGTCCGTCAGTTTTACGCCGATCACCGATCCGACCCGTCTGGCGCTCATCGTTTCTGACCAACAGCGGCGTAACATCGCGTATATCACCATGATTCTGCTGCCGGGACTGGTCCTTGTCAGCGGCGGATTGGTGTGGTGGCTTCGCCGTCGTTAAGTTAAACTCTTTGCGATGATGGTCACATGATAGACAATCGTCACAAAAATTTGTCTCAACGTCGACTAGGCTATATTCTATTGGCTTGCCTTGCGGCGGTAATGGTTCTATTGTTGATGCTCGACGACCCGACGACCAAGCTCGCGCTCTTCTTACAAGCGAACGAGACAGGGCTTGATCAGGCTCCGGTCGTTTTGTTTCAGGAAATCCAGAGTCCGGCACAGATTTACATGCTGGACGTGCGAGACATCGGCCAGTCTGCGCGGCTCCTGGTAGCCCGCGACGAGGCTGCCCAGTGGCAGGTGTCACAATCTGCCGGGCTGCCCGGCCTGGAAACCGGCAGCATGATTAACCAGCAGCCGGTTGAGCTGGCCGCCTATGCCGTCGGCCTGATGACCGCGACACAGTGGTACGACGCGACTTCGGACGCGCTGACACGGTATGGGCTGAATCCTGAGCCTAGTTTCCTGATTGGACTTGCCGCGCAGGACACTACCGGAGTAACATTCCTACCTGTAATCCTTGAGGTTGGCGACAGTAATCCGGATCTTACGGCCCATTACGTCTGGCCTCAGGGTGATAACCGGATCTATCTCATCCCGGACGAGATATTGGAACCTGTGCTTAGCCTGGTGACGAACGCCGAGCAGCTTACAGCCCTGCCGGACGAAACGTCTACAAGCGACCCATCGGAAGCCGCTGTGCCTTGACCACTGGCATACGGAAGGGTGTTGAGCACAGCGCCCTACCCTGTGGTAGGGTGTTTTTATGTCACGACTTTGCTGCGCACCATGACTGCAACAGGAATGCACGAAACGACGCCCATAACAACTGATAGCAATGCCTGGAACCAGCTCTTGACCAAGGGCAACGACCAGGGTTTTGTCACATACGACGATATCCTGACCTTGATGCCAACCGTCGAGCAGAACATTGACGAGTTGGAAGAACTGCTGGAATCACTCAGCAATGCCGGTATCGAGGTCGTCGCCACGCCGCCTACCCGTGACGAAGAGGCTGATGAGGACGAGATCGCTGACGAGGGCGAAGAAGCCACCCTCGATCCCAGCGCGCTCTACGAAGATCTCAGCCAGGACGCCGGGTACCAGCAGGCGATGGACACCGACGATGTTGTTGGCCTATACTTGAAGGAAGCTGGCCGCGTCCCGCTGCTGACCGGCGAGGAAGAGATCGCGCTCGCCAAGCGTATGGAAGCCGGTCGCATCGCAGGCGAACAGCTTGAGGAATTTGGCGATGCGCTCGACTGGGACACGCGTGACGAGCTGTACCGGCTGGTCAACGACGGCGACGCCGCCCAGGAATATCTGGTGCGCGCCAACGCCCGTCTGGTGATCAGCGTCGCCAAGAAGTACATCGGGCGCGGAGTGCACTTTCTGGATCTGATCCAGGAAGGCAACATCGGCCTGATTCGCGCCGCGCGTAAGTTCGAGTACCAGCGCGGGCATAAGTTCAGCACCTACGCGACGTGGTGGATCCGGCAAGCCGTCAGCCGTGCCGTGGCCGACCAGGGCCGTACCATCCGCGTGCCGGTTCACATGGGCGACCAGATCAACCGTCTGCGCCGCACATCGAACCGGCTGATGCAGGATCTGGGCCGCGATCCGACGATGGATGAAATCGCCGCCGCGATGGAGACCACGCCGGACAAGGTTGAGGATCTGATCGAGATCTCGCGCCGCCCGGTGAGTCTGGAATCGCCCATCGAAGAAGACGCCGATTCGGAATTTGGCGACTTCATCGAGGACCAGACCACACCCCAGCCAACCGAGGTCGTGACGGCCAACCTGCTGCGCGAGCATCTGGCGCAAGCGCTTGAGCGCCTGCCAGAACGCGAGGCGCACATCCTGCAGCTTCGCTACGGGCTGGCCGATGGTGAAACGCATACATTGGAAGAAGTAGGCCGCGAGATCGGCGTCACACGCGAGCGCGTACGCCAGCTCGAAGCGCAGGCGCTCAACCGACTGCGCCACTCGTCTGCCTACCAACTGCTGCAGGACTACGTACAGGAAGGGTAAAAGTCGATGCGGTCACAAGCGCGCGCACCCTGGCTCTGGGCTTTGATCCTGATCGCGGTTGGCGTGGTACTGCTGCTCGATAACTTCCTGCTCATCGACCTTGACGCTGCCGACTATTGGCCGTTCATCCTGGTCGTGCTGGCCGTGCAGCTCCTGCTGCGCGGCGACATCGGCCTGAGCTGGGCCGCGCATACCTTTGGAATCACGCGTGGCAGCGTGCGCACCGGCTCCATCGAAGTGGAAAGTGGCGAGATCGACGTCCAGCTTCGCGCCCTGCGTAAATCGGGCCGCCTCGTCGCCGGACAGTATACCGCGCGCTCGCGCCCGGCCCTGACCGTGCGCAACAACCAGGCCCATCTCGTGCTGCGTCGCGGCGAAACGTGGCCGATCTCGCTGGCCGACTGGGATGTGGGTCTCGCTGACGACCTGCCCTGGGACCTGCTGATCAGTAGCTACCTGGGCCGCCTGGAACTCGACCTGCGCGATCTTCCGGTGCGTAAGGCATTCATCTCCTCCGGCCTGGGCAATGTGCAGCTCGCCTGCCCCGAATTTGCAGACGACACCCTTTACGCCCGGTCCTCGCTGGGCGACGTGCGCATCTCGATCCCCGAAGACAGCCGCGCAGTGATCCACGTCCAGACGGGCCCGTTCGGGCGTGTCCGCGTGGATGAAGCGCGCTTCGAGGAAGTCGAGCCGGGCATCTATGCGTCGATCCGGCCCGATGCGCCGCACACCATCCCAAAGGCCGCCGATCTGCACATCACGGCCAGCACCACTTTCGGTTCCATCTATCTGGCGTAACCCTCTGTGGAACAAAAAACGCCCCGGCAAGTTAGTGAACCGGAGCGTCTCTTTTCGTTTGTTTCGCGCGTCAGTTCAGCGCAGTCAGCGGAATCATGTCCTCCGCCTTTTTGCCCCGCATGTGGCGCGGCATAACGGGCGGGCACTGCCACGCGTCGGCGGGCGTCTCCATGCGCGTATCGCGGAACTTGGGTAGAATGCCACACGCGAAACACTGATTGCGGCAGTCCACACGCGTCTCCCCAACCTGCGACATTTCGTAGTCCTGCACCAAAAACGACTTCTTCACCGCGATGTCGATGTGATCCCACGGGAATATCTCGTCCGTGCTGCGTGGGCGGTGCGTGTAGAAGTCCATTTCCAGGCCATTTTCCGCAAACGCCTGCTCCCACGCAGACTGATTGTGCAGTTCCTGCCACGCGTCGAACTTGGTTCCCAACTGCCACGCGCGCTCGATCACCGAGCCGAGCCGCCGGTCGCCCCGGCTCAGGTACGCTTCCAGCATCGTCTCTTCGGGTTTGTTCCAGCGCAGATTCAAGCCGTTGCCGCGCAGCCCGCGCTTGAGCAGATCCTGTTTGGCGCGGATTTGATTCAGCGTATCCAGCGGCACCCACTCGAACGGCGTATGCGGCTTGGGCACGAACGTGCTGACACCCACATTGACCGTGGCTTTCTTGCCGTGGATTTTGCGCCCTTCGGCCAGCACAGCCTTCGCCAGATCTACGATGGACTGCACGTCTTCCAGCGTTTCGCTGGGGTGCCCGATCATGAAGTACAACTTGATCGTCAGCCATCCGCGCGAATAGACCTCATGCGCAGTCGAAAGAAGCTGTGAATCCGGCACGGACTTGTTGATGATGTCGCGCATGTGCTCAGTCGCCGCTTCCGGCGCAAAGGTGAAGCCGCCCCGCCGCGAATCTTTCAGCGCGTCCATCAGGTCCACGCTGACCGACTCGATACGCAGGCTCGGCAAGCTGACGCTCAAGCCGCGCTGCGGGAATTCCGACCCGATGCGCTTGACCAGATCCATAACGTGGGTGTAGTCGCTTGATGACAGACTCAGCAGGCTGAGTTCCTCGAAGCCCGTGTTGCGCACGATCTCGTCCGCCGCCGCAATGATCTCATCCACGCTGCGCTCACGCACCGGGCGCGTCACCATACCCGCATGGCAGAAACGGCAGCCACGCGTGCAGCCGCGCATGATCTCGATCGGCGCACGGTTGTGTACGGTGTCTACGTGCGGCACCAGGAACTTCGTGAACGGCGGCGGCAGCACCGGGACAATGCGTTTGCGCACGACGCGCGGCACGTCCGGCACGGTCGGCGTGACCGCCTGGATCGTGCCATCCGCATGGTAGCTCGCCTCGTAAAAGCGCGGCACGTACACGCCTTCGATCTGCGCCAGCGCGTGCATCTGCTCCTCGCGCGACGCCCCACGCATTGCCTTGAGCGTCTGCGCCACATCGAAGATGATGTCTTCCCCTTCCCCGATTGCGAATGCGTCAATAAAGTTCGCCATCGGCTCAGGGTTATAACACGCATGCCCGCCCGCAATCACAACCGGATAACGCTCATCGCGGTCGGCAGCGCGCACCGGCATGCCCGCGAGATCGAACATATTCAGCACGTTGGTATAAAGCTGCTCATACGGCAGGCTGATGCCCAGCAGATCGAATTCCGCGATGGGCCGCTTGCTGTTCAGGCCGTAGAGCGGCAGCCCTTCGCGGCGCATAACCGCTTCCATATCCGTCCACGGGCTGAACACGCGGTCCGCGAACATATCCGGCTGCTTGTTGATGATGTCGTAGAGGATCATCCAGCCCAGGTTCGACATGCCCAGATCATACAGATCCGGGAACGCGAACGCGGTGTGGAAAGCAACATCGTTCCAGTCTTTGTCCACGCTGTTGTATTCGCCGCCGATATAGCGGCCCGGCTTCTGGACTTCCAGCAAAACCCGGTCCAGCGTGCGCTCGATGGTCTCAGGTGTTGCGTGCATGATGCTGCGATGCCTCTCGGTAAATAAATGCGATAGTGATTTGCATTATAACAGACCGCAACAGGTCATCACAGCCCCGGTTGAACACATCCAGTGGACGATAACAGCCGCCTCGCCCGAAGCGCAGAAGCGGCTGTTGAATTGTGCTCTGTTGACTATGCGAACAGAATCAGCTAATCAGATCTCATCGTGCTGCTGCGTCCAGGTGCGAGGCTGCTGCATCTCGCGGCGGCGCAGCTTTGCCAGCAAATCGCGCGTGCGTGTCTGACTTTCCGGTGCAAGCATCAGCACCATGCCGAACACAACCAGCAGGTTCGTCACCGTGAAAAACACCGCCTCCTCCACCGGAAGGATGCCCGCCAGCAGCACGCCTGTCGATTGGGCCGGATCGATGGTCCACGTACCTGACTGGATCGCCACTGCATCCGCGATCCACAGGTAAACCGACGGCAGCGCGATTCCTACAGCCACCAAGCGGCGCCGCGCCCACAGAATATCCGCGCCAAATGCAAGCTGGGTCACGATTGGGATCGTTGCCCATCCCAGGATCAGACCCAGGTAGGTTCCCTTGTCCCAGCCGGACACCAGCAGCATCACGCCCGCCAGCCAGACGATTCCCGCCGCGACGGATGCGCCCCATCGCAGCCGCAAGGATGGCTTCAGCACGCCGGAACGCTTGAAGGCGTAGCGCATCAGGGCCAGCAGCAAAAGGCCGCTCATCAGCGTTTGGACCACGAAAAACGTGTATTCCTCGATCGGCACCCATCCTACCGTGATCCCGGTTACCAGCGCCGGGTCGTACCACCACACGCCGGTTGCTACAAGATAGTTGTCCCACGGTGTCGTGTAGGCGACCGCGATAGCCACGTGCAGCAGCACGGCCCAATAGGCGCGCCCGGCCAGCACACCCCAGGCTGCAACCGGTTTGCTCCTGCCATCGCGCCACGCTAACAGCGCCAATACGAGTAGCGGCGGACCTATAAACAGTGCGAGAACCTCAAAGTAGGACATTGACACTTTTCACCTTTGCAGCGGGGTCGCGGTGACTCGCCCGAAAAAATCACGTAGACTGATCTTAACATGGCACAACGCTGATTTTTGCTGCACTAGGCAATTTCTCATCCGGCGATCTTTCAAATTGTGCTCGCAGCAGCCTCAAACACGCTCAGTCTATTTAGTTTTTTAAGGAAATTCTTAATTATTGTTCGCTGATACTCGTCCGTTTCGCCTTGAGTCAGCTATTCACTATTTTGCAGTTCTTAGTGTGCACCTCATCCTGTACTCATGAACTTTTTGAACAATCTTTATTAGGTCGCCGTTGGGCACCTGACGGATAGGGAATCGGATTTCAGTAAACGAGGGATTATGCGTTCAATTGTGGTGATCGGCGCGGGCATGGGCGGGCTGGCCGCAGCCCTCCGCCTGCAAAAAGCGGGGTTTCAGGTCACGGTGCTGGAGAAGCAGTCCCGCGCAGGCGGACGCAGCAACGTCATCGAGGAATGCGGGTTCCGGGTGGATATGGGGCCAACGATCCTGGTGATGAAGTCCGCCTTTGACGACATCTACCGCGCGCTAGGGCACAATCTGGACGAGCGACTAGAAATGATCCGGCTGGATCCGAACTACCGCGTTTACTATCATGACGGCGATCATCTCGACCTCTACGGCGATATGCCCTTGTTGGCGGCTGAAGTCGAGCGTGTCGAACCGGGGTCCGCCGAGCATCTATTCGAGTTCATCGGCGCGGGCGCGAAAAAGTATGCGCTGGGCATGGACTTTGTCGATCGCAACTACGATCACCTGACCGATCTCGCCAACCCACGTGCCGGGCTGCGTCTGCTGCGCACGCAGTCTTACCAGAAGCTCTACGATCAGGTTGCGCGCTATTTCCAGTCCGATAAGCTGCGCAAAGCGTTCTCCTTCCACTCGATGTTCCTGGGCCTCTCCCCCTTCGATGCGCTGGCGATGTACAGCCTGATTACCTATGCCGATATCGCCTATGGCATGTGGTTTCCCAAAGGCGGCATCTATCACATCATCGAGGATATGCTGGCACTGGCCGGTGAGCTGGGCGTAGAGGTCCGTACCAATGCACCCGTCGCGGAAATTCTAGTGAAGGCAGGGCGCACAACAGGTGTACGGCTTGAATCGGGCGAAGTCATTAAAGCCGATCTGGTCGTTTCCAACGCCGATCTGCCCTACACCTATACGCACCTCGTGCCCGCTGACGAGCGCCGACCCTCTACAGTGGATCGCCTGAACAACATGGACTATGCCTGTTCCGGCTACCTGTTGTACCTCGGCGTCAAGGGGACCTACCCCACCATGCGCCACCAGTCACTCTACTTTTCCGAGGACTACCGTGCCAATCTGGATGCTATTTTCCAGACGCGCACGCTGCCCGCCGATCCATCGTTCCACCTGAACAACCCGACCATTTCCGATCCGACGCTCGCGCCACCCGGCCACACCTTGCTCTATGTGCTGGCACCCATGCCGAACCTCCAGGGTGACGTCGACTGGGCACAGACCGCGCCACAGGTCCGCGAAACGCTGCTCGACCGGCTCGAAACGCTCGTCGATCCGCATCTGCGCGAAAATATCGTGTGGTCGCGCGAGTACACGCCGCTGGACTTCGCGCAGGACTACAACGCCGTGCATGGGACCGCCTTCGGCTCGCTCTCTCACGGCTTCTTCCAGTCGTCTTACTTCCGCCCGCACAATAAAGCGCGCGATATCAACGGTCTTTATTTCGTCGGCCAGGGAACTTACCCGGGTATCGGCATGCCAATGGTTCTTATCTCCGCCCGGCTCGTCACAGAAAGGATCATAAAGGAATGGTGCTAAAAGAATACCCCTACGCAGCATCCGTCCCTGCCCTGAAGGGGTTCGATCTGCCCCATCACCTCATGGCCGATTACGCCGCGTGCTATCGCATCATGCAGGCCGCCAGCAAGAATTATTCGACGGCCAGCCGCATGCTGCCCGCCGATAAGCTGCCGCACGTAACAGCGCTCTACGCCGTTATGCGCGTCGGAGATGACCGCGTAGATGTGGATCACAACGGCTTTTCGTCGCCGCTGGCCGCGATTCAGGATTGGCGCGACAGTTACTGGCGAGCCTTCGAGACGGGTACCAGCGATCACCCGGTGCTGCGCGCCTACCTGCATACGGCGCACGTATTCGACATTTCGCCGGAACTGCTTCACGCTTACTTCCGCGCCATGATCGAAGATCTGACCGTCACCCGCTTCCCCACCTTCCACGATCTGCTGCACTACATGGACGGCAGCGCGATTCCGGTGGGGCGCGTCATGACACATATTCTCGGCACACGGACGTCGCGCAGCGTGGAGGCATACCCGGCGGCAGATGCGTTGGCAATTGCCATGCAGCTCAGCAACTTCTGGCGCGATATCGGTGAGGACTGGGAACGTGGGCGTGTTTATCTGCCCGAAGACGATATGCGGCAGTTCGGCATCACCGAGGACGATCTTGCGGCACACACCATCGATCATCGCTTTATCGATCTGCTCGAATTCGAGATGGCGCGCACCGACGCCTACTACGAGCGTGCGCGGGCAGGCGTATCCCTGCTAAAGACAGGGCGCTGGGCGGTCATGAGCGCCCTGGAGTTCTATCACGCCATCCTACCGAGCATCCGGCGCAACAATTACGACGTCTTCACACGGCACGCAGGCACAAGCAAGCTGCGCAAACTGGGGCTGATCGTTCAGGCGTGGCGGCAGGTCTAGTGCGTAATCTCGAAGGTGCGGACCAAATCTAAAATCTGCCGGAACCCACCGTTGACACCGAGGGGAAATACGCTACAATTAGCCCGTGCTTCGAGGGAAGCACACGCCGAGGTAGCTCAGTTGGTAGAGCACTTGACTGAAAATCAAGGAGTCCCCAGTTCAAGTCTGGGCCTCGGCACTCTCTCAAACTTCCCCTAGCTTGATTGGTTGGGGATGTAAAACAAGTAGCGCACGGACCAATTTCTTGAGAGTCTGAAGTTGTTAAAGTGCGCAAACCAACGGCTTATCTGCGCGAACAGATAAGCCGATTTGTTTATATGGCCTACAGGGTGCGCAAGCCATAAAACTGTCGTTGGTTTGTCCTCCGCCCCAGATAGTCTAGCTACAGCATTTCAGCTAAAAGAAAAAGACGCCCACATTGACGTGTAGGCGTCTTAAAGTCGCGTGCGAAGCCCTACAGCCTCGCCCAACCCGCCGGGTGGCCTGCTCGGCGGGGTCGTGAGCGGTCCGTCTGCCGCCCGGCGTTCATGCCCTTCACCTGTCAGCCCCGCTCCCCGTCGCGCGCTCTCGCCCAATAGTGGTCCTGTGCCCTATTGTCCCAAAGGTTACGACCAGTTTACTCCCCTGGCCGCCGCCCGATGTTATCCGATAAGGGTATCGATGCCGGAAGATGGATTGGCCTGAGTTTAAGGCCATTGCTTCAGTCCTCTACGCGCAGCAACGGGAGCGCTGGAGTCAGCATCGCCGCCTGGCCCTGTTCCGGATCGGCGGAATCGTTGTTGTAGAGAATCACCACGACCGTATCGAACGCCGGCGCATAGTTGAGCAGCGTCCGGTACCCGGTAATCCCACCTGCATGCCCCAAATAGGGCGAGCCGATCATAATGCCCAGACCGTAGGAACTGCCAGGAGCAGGCGTCGTCATCGCGTCCAACGACTCGGGGTCGTCAAACAGTGCTCCACTGAATAACCCGCGCCCGAAGGCGATCAGGTCTGGAGCAGTAGAGACCAGACCACCTGCCGACCATCCGATGGATTCGTGCAGTTCAGTGAGATCGGTCGTGTTGTCCCCAAACCCCATGTAGCCATGCACCACGTCAACGACCGACTCTTCGTAGCAATCCAGGAAGGTCGACGCCATGCCCAACGGTTCGTAAATGCGCGTGCGATACGCCTCCGCAAGCGGCGCATCCGTCGCCGTTTCGATTACCATACCGAGCAGCGCGTAGTTGGTGTTGCTGTAATGCCACCCTGCCCCCGGCTCAAAGTTGGCATCTTCGCCATAAACGTAGCGGGTGAGCGTGTCGTGGGGATCCCGTGCGACGCAGGCCAGCGACGCACTCCCCGCATCGGGGTCGATTTCCGCCTCAGCAAACAGATCGCTGTAGTAAAGCTCGCTTTCGACGATGCTGAACACTCCGGATGTATGCGTGAGCAGGTGGCGCAGCGTGATCTGGTCGCCATAGGGCAGCTGATCGGCCACCTCCGGCAGCCACAGCGCCAGCGGATCGTCCAGAGTCAGCACACCTTCTTCCGCAAGCTGGACAATCACCGTCGCGGTAAACATCTTGGTGATGCTGCCAATGCGAAATGCCCCCTCCGGCGGCATCGGGATCTCGTGCTCGAGATCCGCGAAACCACTTGCCCCTGCAAACTGGTATTCCGGGGCGTCGATCCACACGACCATTCCGGGCGGAAGTCCACTGGCTGTCAGATCGTCCATTTCCGCTTGAATCTCCGTAACGACCTCCGACGGAAACGGTTGCGGTCCATCTTGGGCGGTGGCAGTCAAGGCGGACAGCAGCGTCAACAGCACCAGGGTCACGATCAGGGCAGTACGAAAACGCATCAGTATGCTCCTCAGAAAAATATCCGGTTGTTGTATCTTCGTACGGGGCGATGGTTGTGTGGGTTTCAGCGCTCAAACTTGGGGCGCAGCCTACTCGGCTCCCCTGTTCGTCCGCAAATTGTGCGGCACGACAAACAGGATCTGCCTGAGTTTATAGACATTTCTCCCACCCACCGGCGTGTAACATGTTTTGCAATGATTCTATAGATGTTAGCATATTAGCCTATTGTGCCAACCGGATCGCGGGATCTAGAACAGCGATACTATAAACGTTCTCTATTCCTTAACGAGCGCGTCAAAGACACTCTCTCCTGAGCCGAACGGTCATGTGGCCCAAGATCGGCGATCTGCTCACCAGCCTGCACCTTGCTAATGATTTCTTCCTTCTTTTCTTTGACTATATGTTGGCTCAGCTCCCCCCTTTTGGCATTCATTAGCTACGCTCACGTCTTATTTCACAGGGTGCCAATCATCCTCCAGCGCATCAAGCAGTTCGTCAATATTCATCTGATGGCAGCCCAGATAGCAGTGGTCGCTCGTCAGATGTCCATCGGTAGACATGGGCTGGCGGGCCTGATGTAAGTCTACATTTACAACTCTATGACAACTGTTTAACTGAGAATTTATTGACAGTATTATCGATTCATTTTAGGGTATTTAAGATAGAAAATACCAAAAGCACCTGATTTGATTGTATACATAAAACAAACACTTATCGTCATCACAACTAATCGCAAACTCATTCCGCTAAGGTGGTGGCAACTGGCGGGGTTGATCCCTATCCGGGCACAAATCGCAGCCAGTTTCTAGCAGGGAGCAGAAAGCCCTCTGCCCTTTATCTCAGTACCCTTGTGCTCAGCTTATCAATCAGGAGAAAACCCACATGCGAAGACTTACCTGCGATCCCAAAGCCGAGATTTCCGGCGCAAGCCTATCGAGTATTTTGGAAAACTCGCAAGGCGGGGACATGAGAGCTCTGGCGGCCAAGTTCGGTTTGGAGGATATCCGCGCAGACGCGTGGTACCCACTCCAGAAAGCCCTCGAATTCTGGGACGAGTTGTCTAATCACCCCAACCTCATGTCAAACCTGGTCGCTACCGGGCTGGCAATCGTCGACAATGCCTTGGTGCCTGAAGGGTTGGCCGGTGCATCATTTGAGGATTGGGTGAAGGGGTGGGATGCTCACTACCAGGCTAACTTCCGTAATGCCGACGTCGGGCACAAATCCGCTGTCAAGGTGAGTCCCGGGCACTATATGATCGTGCTTGATGGAACCGTGATCCCAGATGATCTGGAATATGGTGTGCTTTACGGCTTTGCAAGGCGACTGTTACCTTCGAGTTCAGAATTCACTGTGTGGTACGACGAAAACGAGACGCCTATGGACGAAGGCGGCGACCGTACCATCCTCCATGTGGAGTGGGCATAATCGTCTTTATAGTACAGGCTGATATCTTACTGGCGTTCCCAGTTGGTGGAAGCTCAGGCGCATCCGTCTATCTAGCAGGATTTACAAGCGGCATGCCAACTATAAAGCATTGAGTTAATCAGATCCGGTTGTTTGGGTACATTCCTCAACGACTGCAGCCACCGCCCCACGGCCTCAGCGATGGCGTGCATATTCCGTTCAGAATAGATGCGAGGCGGCAGCATGACAAAACAGGGGCGCTGTGCGCGCCCCTGTTTTGGTCACCTTGCGCTAGCTCTCCAGCGCATCGAGCGGCTCCTCGATGTTGTATGACTAGCTGGCCAGGTAGCAGTGGACGCTGCCCGCGCATCGCCAGCGTCGGGAATGACTTACGCCTCGGCGCGATCCTCATCGTCCGTACCGCGCACCGCCTTGCGGGTGAGCCGGACGGACTCTTCGATAGACTCGCACGGTCCAAACTAACGACCCCACGGTACGATTGAAGCGCGCCCCGTCCGGAGGCCGAGCAGCCGATCATCCCTGAGCGGAGTGTAACACCCTAACAGAACATATGTTTGTTCAGCCATGCATTTCTGCGTAAAATAAAGGCAACCGTCGAAACAAGGAGGCACCATGACAAACCATCGAATCTATAAAATGAGTTTCGCAAGAGTCTATCCCGAGTATGTCGCTAAGGCGGAGAAAAAAGGGCGTACGAAGCCAGAAGTCGATGAAATTATTGGTTGGTTGACAGGCTATAGTCAGGAAGAGTTGGAAGCGCAGCTGGAAAAACAAACAAACGTTGAAACCTTCTTTGCAGAAGCGCCTCAATTGAATCCTTCGCGGGCTTTGATTAAAGGTGTGGTTTGTGGTGTTCGCGTGGAAGACATCGAAGAACCAACGATGCGGGAAGTTCGTTACCTAGACAAGTTAATCGACGAGTTGGCAAAAGGCAAGACAATGGAGAAGATCTTGCGGAAGTGATAGGCGTCGAAGAATCTCATACAGGCAATATAAACCCGGTTGTTTTCTGATCCTCGTCCGGCTCGTCTGCATCCAGCTTCCGCCGTGCGCCTCGCCATATCGGGCCGAGAGTCACCCCGATTGCAATTCCGATATCGATCCCCAGGAGAAGACTGCCCATAGCCACTCGACCCTTGCCGCAGCCCCCTAACATCCTACGTCATGTCGCACGAAACCAATCAAGTAGAACGAATTCAATCGACCCACAAACGATAACCCACCCCCGCCTCGGTCAGCAGATAGCGCGGGCGGGCCGGATCCGCTTCAATCTTGTGCCTAAGCTGCCCCATGTACACGCGCAGGTAGTGGCTCTCGTTTGTGTACGATGGTCCCCAAACCTCGTTCAACAACTGGCGATGCGTCACCACCCGTCCCGCGTAGCGAACCAGCGTCGTCAGCAGCTTGTATTCCAGCGGCGTGAGATGTACGTCCTCGCCGCGAACGCTGACGGTGCGTCGCGCCAGATCCACGTGAAGATCGCCCACCTCGAACACTGCATCGTCGCTGCCCTGCACCCGCGCCGAATGCCTCAACGCAACACGAATCCGCGCCAGCAGCTCGCTCGTGCCAAACGGCTTCGTCAAGTAATCGTCCGCACCCGCATCCAGCGCCTCGACCTTATCATGTTCCTGCTCGCGCGCAGAAACAACAATCACCGGCGTCGAGGACCATTCACGCAGCCGCCGCATGACTTCCAGACCGTCCAGGTCGGGCAGACCCAGGTCAAGGATGATTACATCCGGCGCACGCAGTGCAGCTTTGTTGATGCCGTCTAATGCCGTTGCCGTCTCCTCAATGCGATAGCCATTACTGGTCAGCGTGGTCCGTAAAAAACGCCGGATCTGCGCGTCATCTTCAATGATCAGAACCAGTGTGTTTTGCCCAGCAGCGGGTGCTGAAACGTCACTCATCGTCTGTCAAAACCTCCGGCGGCTCGCCGTCCAACGGCAGCGTGAAGCGGAATATTGCTCCGCCGTCCGATCGATTTTCCGCCCAGATGCGTCCGCCATGAATCTCCACGATGCCACGGCAGATCGCTAATCCCAGTCCTGCGCCACGCGTCACGGCAGGCTCTGCACGGTAGAATTTATCGAAGATGCGCTGTTCGTCACCAGGCGACAGCCCCGGTCCGCGATCGGCAACCTCAACTAGAATCGCATCACCCTCACGTCGCGCGGAAAGGTCGATGGGCGAGCCTGACGGCGTATATTTAACTGCATTATCCAGCAAATTGACCAGCACTTGCTCAATTAGCATGCTATCGATGGGAACCAGCAGCAGGTCGTCAGGCAGATCGACACGCACCTCCCGGCCTGCCAACCGCTTTTCCAGCCGGTTCAGTGTCGCTCCAATGACCTCCTCCAGTGGCTGCCACTCTTTGTTGACACGCATGCTGCCGGACTGCAGGCGCGTCATGTCGAGCAAGTTGCCCACCAGCCGATTCAGCCGTTCGGCCTCCTCATACGTCACCTGGGCCAGCTCATGCCGCCCCTCGGCGCTGAGCGTTGCGTCATTTTCGAGCAAGCTGCTGGCCGCCCCGGTAATCACCGCCAGCGGCGTACGTAGATCGTGCGAGACGGAACTTAACAGCGAGTTGCGCAGCCGTTCCGTTTCGATCTGCATATGAGCCTGCGCCGCTTCCTCCGCGAACTGCGCGCGCTCCACAGCCAGCGACGTCTGGTTAGCGAAGGTCTCGATCAGGTGCATCTGGTCGGGCGAAAAGAGTCGCTGCGGCTGGCGCGGGTAAACGCCGATCACGCCTGCCGTGCCGCGCAGTGTACGCAACGGCAAATATAACCCCTGCGCGCCCGGCAGCGCATGTGTGCCCAACCCTGCGGCCTGCCCATGATCGTACACCCACCGCGCAACGCCCAACTCGTGCGCCGTCAGCGCGGCAGCACTTTCGGGCACGTGAACGGCCAGATTGCCCGCCACGTCAGGCAGCACTACGACGGCGCGACTGTCGAATACCTCGCCGATGTGCTGCGCGGCGATTGCTGCCAGCGTGGACACTCCCTGGCTGTTCGCCAGATCCCGGCTCATCGCGTACAGGTTTGCCGTGTGGCGCTCCCGTTCCCGCGCAGCCTCGGCCTGCTGTTTAATGCGCACCGTCAACGTGCTGATGGTCATACCCACGAGCAGCATGATGATGAACGTCACGATGTATTGGCTGTCGGACACCGCGAACGTCAGATAAGGCGTGACAAAGAAAAAATCGAACGCCAGCACGCTCAGCAACGCGGCCAGCATCGACGGACCACGCCCGTAGCGTGCTGCCGCAAAAACTACGCCCACCAGGTAGACCATGATCATGTTGGCGAGGTCGAAGTAGGGCAGCATCAAACGCGCAAGCAAGGTACACAGCGCAAACACGAGCAGTGTGTTGGCATAGGCCCGCCAATGATTGGTCCGCCGCAATATCTGCATAGGGAGCACCGATCGCGAAGAATCGGGGTCACCGCTAATGACGTACACGTCGATCTTGTCGCTGTGGCGTACCAACTCGTCGAGCACGGAACCAAACACGATATCTCGCCAACGCGGATGTGACGGCTTGCCCACGATGATCTTACTCACGTTGCGCTCGTGGGCGTAGGCCAGCAGCTCCTGGCTGACGTTGTGCCCGAACCGGATCGCGGTTTCCGCGCCCAACTGCTCGGCGAGGCGCAGCGTCTCGATCGCCCGGTTGCGGTCCTCCTCCGGCAGGCGCGCGTGCGACGCCGTCTCGACGTACACCGCCAGCCACTCGGCGTGCAGGCCACTCGCCATGCGCTTGGCCGCCCGCACAAGCCGCCGCGATAGTGGGCTGGGGCTGATGCTGACCAGAATGCGCTCAGCGGCAGGCCACGTCTGCTTGACGGCGTGATCGCGCCGGTAATCCTGCATCTGCTCATCCACGCGATCCGCCGTGCGGCGCAGCGCCATTTCCCGGAGGGCCATCAGGTTGCCCTTACGGAAGAAATTCTGCATGGCGCGCTCCGCCTGCGCCGGGATGTAAACCTTACCCTCTTTGAGACGCTGGAGCAGGTCGTCAGGTGCGAGATCGATCATCTCGACCTCGTCGGCTTGTTCAAGCAGCGAGTCGGGGATCGTCTCACGCACGACGATGCCGGTAATCTGGCTCACGACATCGGCCAGACTTTCGAGGTGCTGCACATTCACGGTCGTGTAAACGTTAATGCCTGCCGCAAGCAGTTCCTCAACATCCTGGTAGCGCTTGGGATGCCGCATGCCCGGCGCATTGGTGTGTGCCAGCTCATCCACCAGGATCAGTTCGGGACGCCTTGCCAACGCCGCGTCGAGATCGAACTCGCGCAGAGTCGCGCCCTGGTATTCCACAAAACTCGGCGGAATGGCTTCGAGTCCTTCCAGCAAGGCTTCTGTCTCAGCCCGTCCATGCGGCTCGACATAACCGACGACGACATCCACGCCCTCCGCCTGGCGCATGTGCGCTGCATCGAGCATGCTGTACGTCTTGCCAACACCCGCCGTCGCACCGAAGAAGATCTTCAGTTTTCCCCGGCGATCCTTACTTTCTTCAGCCTGGAGGCGCGCCAGAATCGTATCTGGATCGGGCCGCTGCTCATTCATAGGTCAGATCATCCTTACCGCATGTCTTGCACGATCATAGCTCAAATCCGCCGCACCCTATCCCGGTCAGTCCAATGCGTCCAGGGCGAGGTTCAGCTTCAGCACGTTGACGCGCGGCTCGCCCAGCACCCCCAGCCAACGATCCTCGGTGTGATCGTTGACCAGCGCGATCACTGCCGCCTCGTCCAGGCCGCGCGCACGGGCCACGCGCGACACCTGATAGAGCGCCGCCGCCGGGCTGATGTGCGGATCGAGGCCACTGGCGGACGCCGTCACCAGATCGACCGGGATGGGCGCGGTACTGCCTGGATCGGCGGCGTGCAGCGCATCGATGCGCGCCTGAACCGCGTCCAGCAGCGCCGGGTTGAGCGGCCCCAGGTTGGAGCCGGACGAGGCCGCCGCGTTATACGGCTCCGGGCCGGTCGCGGAGAGCCGCCCCCAGAAATAGGCCGGATCGTCGAACGACTGGCCAATCAGCGCCGAACCGACCGCCTGCCCGTCGCGCACGATCAGGCTGCCGTTGGCCGCGTCCGGGAAGATCGCCTGCGCGATCCCGGTGATGACCAGTGGGTAGATCACCCCGGTGAGCAGCGTCAACAGCGCCAGCAGCGCCAGCGCCGGACGCAGCAGGTTCCACAGCGCCGTTGCACGCGGTTTCGTCGTGTGTTCCATCTCCAATACCCTCCCCTATACCAATCCGAGCGCGGCCAGCAGCATGTCGATCAGCTTAATTCCAATGAAGGGGACAACCAATCCGCCCAGGCCGTAGACCAGCAGGTTGTTGCGCAGCAGCGTCGAGGCCCCCACCGGGCGATAGCGCACGCCGCGCAGCGCCAGCGGGATCAGGGCGATGATGATCAGTGCGTTGAAAATCACAGCGGACAGGATCGCGCTCTGCGGCGTGGTCAGGTCCATCACGTTGAGCCGGTCGAGCACGGGATACGTGGTGGCAAAGGCCGCCGGGATGATGGCGAAGTACTTCGAGACGTCGTTGGCAATGCTGAACGTCGTCAGTGCGCCGCGCGTCATCAAAAGCTGCTTGCCGATCTCCACGATCTCGATCAGCTTGGTCGGGTTGGAATCAAGGTCGATCATATTCCCGGCCTCTTTGGCGGCCTGCGTGCCTGTGTTCATCGCCACAGCCACGTCCGCCTGAGCCAGCGCGGGCGCATCGTTCGTGCCGTCGCCGGTCATGGCGACCAGCCGTCCCCCGGCCTGACTGTCGCGGATCAATTTTAGCTTGGCTTCGGGCGTGGCCTGCGCCAGAAAATCATCAACGCCCGCCTCCGCCGCAATAGCCGCCGCCGTCAGCGGGTTGTCACCTGTGATCATGACCGTTTTGATCCCCATCCGGCGCAGCTCCGCGAAGCGTTCCGCAATACCACCCTTCACGATGTCCTTGAGCTGGATCACGCCCAGCACGCGCGGTCCATCGGCCACAACGAGGGGCGTCGCGCCCTGTGTGGCGATGTCATTTACCAGATTACGCACGGCGGACGGGAACGGGCTGCCCTGCCCTTCGACGAATGTCTGGATTGCGTCAGCAGCGCCCTTGCGAATACAGCGGCCATCCATGTCGATGCCGCTCATGCGCGCCTGCGCCGTGAACGGCACGAATGCCGCGCCGAGGGCGTGCACGTCGCGCTCGCGTAGGCCGTATTTGTCCTTCGCCAGCACGACGATACTGCGGCCTTCGGGCGTTTCGTCCGCCAGGGATGAAAGCTGCGCCGCATCAGCGAGGGCATCAGGGCTGATGCCCTGCACCGGGAAGAAGTCAGTCGCCTGCCGGTTGCCGAGCGTGATCGTGCCGGTCTTGTCCAGCAGCAGCACATCCACGTCTCCGGCGGCCTCGACCGCCCGCCCGGACATAGCGATCACGTTGGCCTGGATCATGCGGTCCATGCCCGCGATGCCGATCGCGGACAGCAGCCCGCCGATGGTCGTCGGAATCAGGCACACCAACAGCGCGACGAGCACCGTCACTGTGACCGGCTCGCCCTGCCCGGCGGCGTCCACGCTGTAGATCGAAAACGGCAGCAGCGTCGCCGCGGCCAGCAGAAAAACGATGGTCAGCGCCGCCAGCAGGATGTTCAACGCGATCTCGTTGGGCGTCTTCTGACGCTTCGCGCCCTCGACCATCGAGATCATACGATCCAGAAACGTCTCGCCGGGGTTGGCCTCGATCTGCACCACCAACCAGTCGGATAGGATGCGTGTGCCCCCCGTAACGGCGCTGCGGTCACCGCCGCTCTCGCGGATCACCGGGGCGCTTTCGCCTGTGATCGCGCTTTCGTCCACCGACGCCACGCCCTTGAGCACCTCCCCGTCACTGGGGATGATATCGCCCGCCTCCACCAGGACCACGTCACCTTTGCGCAGCGCGGTCGACAGCACGACGTGATATTCCGCCGCGCGATCGGGCTTCGTCAGTTTTTTGGCGCTGGTATCCTGCCGGGACCGGCGCAGCGTGTCGGCCTGAGCTTTACCGCGCCCCTCGGCCATCGCCTCCGCGAAGTTGGCGAACAGCACCGTGAACCACAGCCATGCGGACACGGCCAGGATAAAACCGGGCGCGGCCTCGCCCTCCCCCACCAGCGCCTGCACGAACAGCACCGTCGTGACCACACTGCCGACTTCAACCACGAACATCACCGGATTCTGGAACTGGTGGCGCGGGTCGAGCTTGCGCACGGCCTCCACCGCCGCCCGTCTGACAATCGGCGGATCGAACAGCGGGCGTGACTGAGCTTTCGTTTGTACGGTCATGGGACTTATATCCTTACAGGGCCATCTGCAAGTGTTCGACGATGGGGCCGAGCGCCAGCGCCGGGATGAACGCCAGCGCGCCCACGACAATCACGATACCGATCAACAGCACGACGAACAGCGGCGTATCCGTGGGCAGCGTACCCGCGCCCACCGGCACGGCCTTTTTGCGCGCCAGCGATCCGGCCAACGCCAGGATCGGCACGATGATCCAGTAGCGCGCCAGCAGCATGGAAATGCCCAGCGCCGTGTTGTAGAACGGCGTGTTTGCGCCCAGTCCCGCGAATGCACTGCCGTTGTTGTTTCCGGCGGAGGTGAAGGCGTACAGCACTTCGCTGAAGCCGTGCGCGCCAGGGTTGTAGATCGTCGCCTTGCCATCGTCCGTCACCAGGGCCAACGCCGTGCCGACCAGCACGATCAGCGGCATGATCAGAATGATGACGGATACCATCTTCATCTCGTAGGCTTCGATCTTCTTGCCCAGATATTCCGGCGTGCGGCCCACCATCAACCCGGCCACGAACACCGCGACGATCACGAAGGCCAGCATGCCGTACAGGCCCGACCCCACGCCGCCGAAGATAGTCTCTCCCATATGCATCATGAACAGCGGCACGAGGCCGCCCAGCGGCGTAAACGAATCGTGCATCGCGTTGACCGAGCCGTTCGAGGCGGCAGTGGTGGCTGTCGCCCACAGCGCGGAATTCGCCACGCCAAAGCGCAGTTCTTTGCCCTCCATGTTGCCGCCGGGATTATCGTTGCTGGCGACCTGATCGACGCCCAGCACCGCGATGCGCGGATTACCATGCGCTTCGGCGGCATACGCAGCGAGCGTGAAACCGACCAGCACAATTAGCATCGCGGCGAAGATCACCCACCCCTGGCGTGTGTCACCGACCATCTTGCCGAACGTGTAACACAGCGCCGCCGGAATCAGCAGGATCGACAGCGACTCCAGGAAGTTCGTCAGCGGCGTCGGGTTTTCCAGCGAGTGCGACGAATTGACGTTGAAGAAACCGCCGCCGTTGGTCCCCAACTGCTTGATGGCGATCTGCGACGCCGCCGGACCGAGTGCGATCTGCTGCGTGGTGACGGGGATCCCGTCTGCGCCGGTCACCGGCTGCACGAGTTTCACCGTCGCGGCGTGGTCGAAGGTCTGCACAACACCCTGCGAGACCAGCGCGATCGCCAGGACCACAGACAGCGGCAGCAGGATATACAGCGTGCTGCGCGTCATATCGACCCAAAAATTACCGATGGTTGCGGCGGAGCGGCGCACGATGCCCCGGATCAGCGCGACGAGCACGGCCATGCCCGTGGCTGCCGAGACGAAGTTCTGTACGGTCAGGCCGACCATCTGTGTCAGGTAGCTCATCGTCGTTTCGCCGCCATAGCCTTGCCAGTTGGTGTTGCTGGCAAAACTGATCGCCGTATTGAACGATGAATCGGATGACACACCCGGCAGACTCTGCGGGTTGAGCGGCAGCGCGCCTTGCAGCCGCTGGAGCGCGTAGAGCACGAGCAGGCCAGCCGCGTTGAACATCAGCACAGCCAGTGCATAACCTTTCCAGTTCATTTCGTTTGCGGCGCGCACGTCGGACAGACGGTAAATCAGGCGCTCCACCGGGCCAAGCGCACGATCCAGCGGCGTCGATTGGCCCTCGTAGACCCGCGCCATGTAGCTACCCAATGGTTTGACGGCCAACACCAGCACCAGGGCATACATGCCAATTTGAAGTACGCCATTGGTAGTCATCAGAACACCTCTGGCTTGAGCAGCGCCGCAACCAGATAAACGAGCAGTGCCACGGCAACCACGCCCATCACGACATAGACCGGCATCATTGTTACCCCTCCTGAAGCCGCTCGCATACTACGAGCAAGCCCAACGTCAACACAAAAAACAGCAGCACCGCCGCAACGAACAGCGCGTCCATCGTTTCGATTTCTCCTTGATGCAAGGACCTGGGAAAAGATCCGCTGGATCAGTGGTGGGCCACCAGCGAGCGCACGGAACTATCGGACGCTGTAGGATCCGATTTACGTGCGAGGTCTTGTGGGAATTGAAGCTGCTCAACCAGGAGACAGTGCGCCCGCATCAGTCGATGGCGTAGAAACCAGATCTGGAGCGCGGACCACCCGGGGATGAGGCTCTGCGGCAGGTGAACACATACCGTTTTTGCACCAACTGCCGCCACTGCCTCCGCGATGGCGGCCAGGAAGTCGCTGCACTGCATCACATATAGATTAAACGGCACACCATACCCTTCCGCGATCAATGCATAGTCGCGCAGATCGTATTGAAATTGGGATGAAAGCTGGCGGTAGGGCAAATCGGTACCCAACCAGCTCAAACGCTGCACCGGGACGAAAGCTACGAGCGCCACACCAGTCTGTGTTTCACGAGCCAGAGCACACGCAGCGCGCAGCGCTTTCGCAGTCCACGCCCGCTCTTCAACGATGACCATAGTAGTTTGAGTGGACATTTTGATTTCTCGGTTTTCTACGACGCAAGAACAGCGTTTTGCTGCAAACTACACGCCAAGCCACAGCATGATCGTGATGTGATGGATTGTAGTGCGGAAGCAGTAAGGAAAAGCTCAGGATTAGGGCAGAAGAGGTCAAAAATGTGTAAAGACTAGCCCGCCACGAAACGAATATTGGGCGCATAGCGCCCAATGTTCGTCTGCCTACCAGACGTAATCGATACGCGGCAACAAACCGTGGTTCACATCAAGCCGGAAGATCCATCATACCATTTCCGGGCCGTACCACTCGCTGCTCACGACCAGTCGCATCCATCGCCGCTCGCCCCAGATACAAGCGCAGCCGGTACGCGGATTTCTGGCCCGGATCGTGGTCCTGGCTGTGGGCATCGACGCCGAGGCAGGCGAGCTCGCCGTGGGGCGGCAGCGCCAAGGGAGGCGCAGCCGTCGCAAATGACGGATCTTCTGCGGAATCACCCACCTGCTAAGCTGCTTAAATCCACTTACTTGCCGACTAGCGCTCATTAAACACAAGGAGCCCCCAGTTCAAGTCTGGGCCTCGGCATTCAGTCTTCCCTTCAACTTCGTGGACTTGAACGAGTTGAAGGTACGAAGTACATTGCGCAGACAACCAGTTTTTCTTGCGCAACCCAATGGCTTATCTGCCATTGCAGGTAAGCCATTTTTTATGCGGCCTTTTACGATCATATCTTCTGCCATTTTATTGCCGCCTCTGTCGGGCACAACCAGGACAAGGCTGCCGCTCGATTGCATAGTCCGCACATCCCCAGCCCCCTAACCTCCTCACCTGCCTGATTTAAGGAGCAATTAAGGTTATTTGAGCCGCAAATAACCATCGCCCGGGGCACTGGATGTATAGTGACACCGATAGTGAATTGCCGCACAAAGGAGAGAGTAGTCGCAGAAACCGGACACATACTCAACGGAACCGTGCGCGTATCACCCGGTGGGAACGTCGCCTCATCGAACTATTGTCCACAGGGATGGAGTCTGTACAGAACGAATAGGGCTGGCCGTGGGCGGCGCAGTCATCATTACATCCTGCCTAATGGAATCGGGTTGTGATCGGGATCGCTGGTGCTAGCCATGCCGTTTTTAGACATGGCAGCCACGCTCCCCGCATAAGAACGCCTCACAATGGTGGAATGTGAAGATAAAACTATGACTGACATGACTGACAGCACACTGAATCGCCGGCAGTTTCTGAAGATCACGGGCTGTGGAGCTTTTGTCGCGGCGGTCGGGACTGGCTGTGCTGCAAAAGCGGCTGAAGCTGCGTGCCCTTACGATATGGTCAACGATCCCTATCCGGGCCAGTGCCATCGTTACACGGACCTGAATGGCAGCGGGTTCTGCGATTATTCTGAAGTCAATGCAAGCAGCGAGGTCACGACTGCTGCCACCGCCGCCCCAACGATTGCTGCAACAAGCACAGCAGCCCCTACAGCGACACCAGACGCCACCGAAAATGAACCTGCGGCTACCCAAAGTGTACCCACTGCCACTGAGAGCATACCTACCGCCACTCAGAACGTGCCCACCGCAACCGCCAGTTCATCGGACTCAGTCCTCTGCAATAACGGATGCAGCTATCCGGGTAGATGCGGGCGCTATCTCGATACGAACGGAACGGGCCGCTGCGATTTGAGCGAGTTCACCGCCTCCCAGGCGCAAGCCGCCGGAGGGCAGTTGGCCGCAGCAGCGTTATCCTCCGGCCGCGGACCAGGAGGGCGTCATTAGGCGCGACGACTAATCCCGGCAACATATCAGGAGGGCTGGCAGCGTTGAACTGCCAACCCTCCTCGCATATGGACGCAATTTAAAAACGGAAAGCTTCCACGAAATTTATCCAGATCAGGCAAACTCACGGCTAACGAGGTTAAAATCCTGCGTTCAGATGGTAGAATTCCCCAGGGACACACGATCCGCTGTTGCTGTTGAGCCTTACCACGCGATAGGATCGCTCGCAGATGCGGGCTGCTGCGCAGTTGACGTCAGGAGATGGGATGGCGGCGCGAACATTAACCTTTGTCTCTTCCAACGAAGAGAAATTCCATGAGATCCGCGATGCAGTGGCGGCGAGCGGTGTAACGCTCGTCCGGCTATCGCTGGATCTCCCTGAAATCCAATCCATCGATCCGGCGGAAGTTGCCGGGTACAAAGCCCAGCGTGCCTATGAGATCCTCGGGACTGCGGTACTGGTCGAAGACACGGGTCTCGCGCTCACGGCCTGGAACGGATACCCCGGCGCGCTCATCAAATGGGTTTTGAAAGCCGTCAGCGAAGAGGGATTGTGCCGCCAGCTCGACGCCTGGAGCGATCGCAGCGCCACGGCGACCGTCGTCCTCTGCCTGCACGACGGCCAGACACAGCACTGTTTTACCGGCACGACCGATGGCGCCATTACGCTGCACCCGCGTGGCACGTTCGGTTTCGGATGGGATAGCATCTTCCAGCCTGCCGGGTCAGATCTCACGTATGGAGAAATGCCACGTGAGGCCAAAATGCAAATTTCGATGCGAGCGCGGGCCGTAGCCGGGTTAAGCAGCCATCTTTTGACCAGCACATCGCGTGCGTAGCCTGATAAGCCACCTTTGAGTACAATAGGCTTGCTGAACCGGGTGGAGCCTTGCACAATGCAGCGAGAACTGGGCAGGACCGTTCGTGCCAGATTCTGACGTCTTCCATCTTCAACGGTTGTACTTCGGAACCCTCATTTCCGACGATGGCCGCGTTTCGCCCACACCGGGCGTCATTGCGCGCACCGGGGCGATTACCCCGGCGCATGTCGCGGAGTGTCTGCGCGTGGCGCGGCTTGCGCCGCCCCTGCCCGGCGACACCAGTTCGGAGATGCCGGGGGCATTCGGGGTGTTCCGTGGCGAAAGCGTGGACATCGTCCTGGCGAAAGCGCAGCGCAATGACGCGGGCTATCCGCAGCTGCTCTTCATCCTCACCCCTCTGGCGGCGATGCGGGCGCTTGAGGGCAACGTAAGCGCGTTCGAATCCCTGGCCCTGATGGAGATGCCATCTTTCTCCACCATCCGGCGTAATCTTGTGCCGTTCGATCTGCTCAAACCCGCTCCCGGTACGCCAGAAGAACAGGCCGACCTGCTGATCGAGCTGTTGATGATTTGCCAGGACTCCTACAAGACACTGGAAGGGCTGCTCTCCACGCTCATCGAGGGCCAGCCGCTTGCCATCGTAAACAGTCCTGTCTCCACGTCCAAACGGCTGCGGTTCGTGCAGGCGCTGCTCGCCCTGCTGCCTGTTCCCGCCCGCATCACGGCGACCTTTGCCACCTACGTCAACGCGCCGCAGGCGTCGCCCGCACAGATCAAGTTCCTCAGCAGTTATGCCGTCCCGGAGCAGCACGTCGTTTTTGACTGGGATCACGCCAAACTGCTGACATCCGTACCCAAACATTCGTACAGCTCGTACATCCTGCGCCAACTTCGCCTGGACCCGTCTCTGGTCGTCCAGCAAACGCAGGAAATGGCGCGTACGGCGGTCTGGCGTACGATGCACCGCGAAGACCTCAGCACAGCCCTGAACTGGGTCTCACGCCGCGCCGCAATCGACCACACCGTACGCGACGGCATGCCGGTCGATCGCAAGCTGGTGGCGTCCGTGCTGCGCGAAGACCCCACCCTGCCGCCCGATCTGCGCCAGATTTACGCGCGGCACCTGATCGTCATGGCGCTGGCCGTCAACGACCTCACCTGCGCCGACGTGATCCCGGCGGTCTCGGTCAGTAGTGAAGACATCGCCGCGACCATCACGACCCACCTGCAAACGGCCATCCAGAACAAACAGGCTGAGGCCGTGTACGCCCTGCTCCAGCGCTGGATATTGGGCGTGCCGGACACGTTGGCCGCGCAGTGGCAGCCCAGCCTCCAGGCGGCGGCCAAAGCCCGCCTGCGCGACATGGTGGAGCACAACGACGCCGCCGGTGCCGCGGAATTCCTGGGCAGCCTCAAAGAAGCGCATCCCAGCCTGGGCCTGGAACCGGTCATCTCCGACATGATCGCGATTGCGCAGCCCGCCAGCCGCACCCAGCCTAATCTGGCGCACGCGGTCTTTTTGCTCGCCGCGCAAACGCAGCCGCTCGGTGAATTCCAGCGCCTCCTGTCCGATCCGGTCTTCACGAAACAGCTTCCCGAAGTGACGCGCACTGCCGTCGAATATTTGAGCGCCAAAACACCCCAGCCTGCCCTGCCCCATGTGCTCGACTACGGGGCCAGGGTCTACGGCGAAAGCCTCTATGCGCTTGTGATGGCGCGCCTCATCGAATGGGCTTTGGCGGCGCGCAAGAACGGCCTGATCGATACGCAGGCGCTCACGGCGCTGCTGGCAATTTCGCGTTCGAAAGAGCAAGACAGGTTCCTCACCCTCATCCAGCACGTCGTGGAAGATTTCAGCCAGCCCGCGTTTGTCACGTCCCTGGATGCGCCGGGGCCGCGCCTGCTGGTTCAGCTCCTGCTTCAAATCGGCAGTTATAATCAGGCGATTGGCCTGCTCGAAATGTACCAGAACGCGATTTTCCGCGGCGAACGGTTCGAGGAATTCACACGTCTGGCAGGCGAGGTCTTCACGACGGTCGATCTCCCCGGCGAGCAAATGCAGGCCGCTCTCACACACCTGGAAGGCAGCCAGATCCGGCCCGAACCGCGCACAGCTATCTTCTGTGCAGCGCTCGTCAATCGCCAGTGGGCCGCAGACCAGGACTACGCGGCGCGGCGGCTCACCACCATGATCTTCAATGACAACCACCTGATTGAAGTCATCGGGCCGGACAACACGCTCAAACTGCTGGCGATGCACGGCCAGCGCCGCAACGCGCTCGATACGCTGCGGGTAGGCGCATCGATGGTCGATCACATCCTGGCATCAGGCATGGACGGTTCGGTGCTTGTCACGCGCATGTGGCCGCACATCAACTGGGACAACGATGTATCCGATGCCGCGCTGGAGCTGCTGCGGCGCTACATTCGCGGCGTGCGCGCCGAACAGGTTCCGGTGCTGCTGGCCTATTTCACCCAGTCGCTTCGTTCCGACGTCGGGCGGGCGCTGCAAGCCTCGTGGCTGATGCGCCTCGCCATGAACAACGCCGGTCTGGTGCGGTTTTCCGAATCGGTCCACACCACATCCCGGCTGCTCATCGATCTCGCCAGCACCTACCACGCGAGCAAGGAACTGCCGCCCAACCACCGCGTCCGGCGCGACCTCGACCAGATGACCGGCGGGCTGTCCGAGCAAGAACGTACGCGCGTGGCGCAAAACCTGCTCCGCATCATGGAACAGATTTACGACCTCAGCAGCGACGCCGCCCGGCAGCGCGGCAGAATGTCGTCCGAGGATCGACTGCTGCGCGGTGACGTGTCGCCGCAGTCAGGGCTGGATTTGTTGCGCTTCATTGGCGGGCAATATGGTGACCATAAGCCCATTCCGCTCGAACTGGAACGCGAGTCGATGGCGCACCTGTTCGGGACGCGCTCGGCAGCGATGTTCCTGCGCGAAACGGACACGATCGTCCAACTGCTCGACGGGCTTCAGGCGGCGTTTAAAGGCAAACGCTTCGACGACATGCCGCCCGCCGCGCTCACGAGCGAGCTGGACAGCCTGTGGGGCACGCTCTCGCTCTACAACCAGCGCCGCATTCAGGATCAGTTCGCTTCAGACTGCCAGCATCTTGCAGCAGTCATCAGCATCATTGCCGACCCCTCCGCCGACCGGGTGATCGGCAGCGGCAGCCTCGCCCAGCAGCTTGAAAGCGGTCAACGCCAGCCGCGCAACGCCCTCGAAGCGCTGCGCTGGATTCATGGTTACTTTGCGCGCAAACACCGCACACGGGCCTGAGTGGATAGCCAGATGCACCCTCTTTTCGTGTGCTTATCCCGGCTGCTGCTGGCAAGCCTCTTGCTTGGCGTGATTCTGGGGGCCGCCGGGTGTAGCCGCTTCACTGATTCCGGCGATCCTGCGCCCGGCACATCCGAATCGGTTCCCCCCACTCCCAACAGCGAAGCATTGCGCATCAGCAGCGAGCCAATCACCGGCTCCCGCCTGCGTATCACGCTCACTGACCTGGAACTGCTCAAGCGTGACGCCGATGCAGAGGCGCAGATCTTCGTGCTGCTGGCGGACGATCAGGGCGCGTACGCCTACCTGCTCTATCCGGCCAACCGCGCCGGAGACGCCTCCGACACGTTCGCGCTGACGACCTACCCGCTCGATCTTGGCATCAGCGACGAAACGCGCACCGTGACCCTCTGGGTCCTGGCTTTACACAACTGGCGCTACACCAGCGCTGAGTCGTTCGGGATCGATGCGCTGGCATCAAGCCTTGCGGTAGGCTTTCGCAGTTGGCTGCGCCGGGGCGATCCGCAGGACGATCCGCTGGCTGCCGTTGTCAGCGCGTCAGATGGGGCGCTCTACGAGTGGTTCGCGGGCATCGAAGTACTCGGCCAGGGCCTCGTGCGCTTCGCGCCCGATGAGGGGTGGCCGCCTGGCGAAGACACCCTGACCACCGCTGACGGCGGCATCGTCGCGGACTATACGATCCAGGTGATTCCGTCCAACAACACGGTTGCGATCCCCTCCGGACCCACACCGGTATTCCCCACCGCCGCCCGCGCCGGATATGCGCTGGCCGTGGATGAGACCTTCGCGGGCGGAGTCAGCGCCGCCTCCTGGTACGAGGGCAGCGACAGCACCTACACCAACGAAATTGTGGACGGCGCATACGAGATCAAGCTGCGCGACATACAGGATCGAGGTTTCGCGCGCTCGTGGGGGTCGATTGAGGAGCGCCAGTTTACGAATTACACCGTGGAGGCGCAAGTGCGCCTGCTGGAGCAGGATGCCCAGACCGCGGAATATGGCCTGTGGCTGCACTACCAGGACGACTACAATTTCATCTATTTCGGCATTTCCAACAACAGCGCCTATCGGGTTGCGGTCGTCCAGCAAAACCAGCCCACGCGCGAGCTTCAGCCCTGGACCGTTTCCGATGCCATCCAGCCGGGTGCGGCGACGAATATTCTCACCGCAGAAACCACTGCTGATGGCGACTTGAGCCTGTACGCCAATGGCGTACTGTTGGGCACGTTCCATGACGAGGCGTTTACCGGTGGTTCGGTCGCGTTCTTTTGTTATGCGGAAAGCGTGCCAACCACCTGCCAGTTGGAGCGGATTCGCATCTGGCAGGCGAGGAGCAGCGCGACCGCCCCTAGCCCGTAAGGATCATGGGAGCCAGCAGCAGCAGCGATCCGGCGGTCACCTGGCAGATCAGGCTCGCAGCCAGTCCGTGCCGGAAGTTCACGTAGCCGTACAGGAAATTGAGCAGTACCAGCACCGCCCCATACACCACCGCCACCGCCGGGGAACCACCCAGATCCAGCTCCGGGAAGAACAGCAGCACCGACCACAAGCTCGCCAGCAACGAGACCGTCAAAAACGAATGGACGCGCTGCATCGCCCCACGGAAAAACAGCGTTTCAGCCAGCGGCATCACGAATAATGTGGCCTGCGCCACCCAGGTGATCAGCAGCGTATTATCCTGACGCGATGCTCCGAACAGCCGCTCGGACGTCACCGCCAGCGTATCGCCACCGACCAGCATCAGCGCGCCGCCGCTCAGTCCCCCCAGCGCCAGCCCCCAGATCAGATCGCCAGGATCGGTCGCCTTGCGCGTCCCGCTGCCCAGCACGAAGGCCGTGCCGCCCATCAGCGCCAGGAACGCCCACAGCAGGATGTACCGCGTATCCCCGTCAATCGGCGTCAGGCCCACGCTGAGCGCCATCGCCATCACGTAGCCAAAAACCGGATCGAGATCCTGGCGGCTGGCGCGCGGCTTTGGCGGTTCCTCCTCGTCCGGCTCCTCGCTCCACACGTCTTCCTCGCCGATCTCGGCGGGTTCGTCGTCCTCTGCGCGCAGCGGGATCGCCTGCGGCGGGTAGCTCGTGCGCGGGCGGCTGCGGTCGAGCGGCTGCATCGGGCGCAGAACGGGCTGTTCCTCGTCCTCCTCGGGCTTATCCGGGCCGCCAAAGAAACGGTTCACGACAGCTCCTCTTGCAGCGCCACCAGCACTTCGATGACATGCTCGGGGCGAATCCAGTAATGCGTCACGGCACGGAACGTGCGCTCGTCCATGTCCAGAATATACACATTATGCGTCTTGAGCCGTTCCGCCAGTTCCGGCGCGGTGATCCCGGCATCCTCGCGCAGCGAGAAGAACATCATGTTCGTCTGCACGCGGTCCAGATCGATCTCGATCTGCGGCAGTTCGGAAAGCCCTTCCGCCAGCAGCCGCGCGTTGGCGTGATCCTCACCCAGCCGTTCGGTCATGTCGTGCAGCGCAATCAGACCTGCCGCCGCGAGCACACCCGCCTGCCGCGTGCCGCCGCCCAGCATTTTGCGATTCCGCCGCGCGTGTTTGATGAAGTCCTTCGAGCCGACCAGCACCGACCCAACCGGCGCGCACAGCCCCTTCGACAAACAGAAGCTCACACTGTCGGCAGCCTCTACCAGATCGGCCACGTTGCAGTCGAGCGCCGTCGCCGCGTTGAAGATCCGCGCACCGTCGATGTGGAGCGTGAGGCCGTGTTCGTGCGCCAACGCCCCGACTTCCTCAATATACGGCTTGGGAATGGGGATGCCACCCACCGATCCCTGGGTATTTTCAAGCTCGATCATGCGCGTCGTCGGGTAGTGCACATCCTCCGAGCGGATCGCGCGCCGGATCGCGTCCAACGGCAGCGTGCCGTCCGGCTGAACCGGGATCAGGTGCGACTGCACGCCACCCAGCCCGGCCATACCGCCCACCTCGTGCTCGAAGGTATGCGCTCTATCGCCAATGATCGCCTCGTCGCCGCGCCCGCAGTGCGTCAAAATCGCCACCAGGTTGCCCATCGTACCGCTGGAAACGAACAACCCGGCCTCTTTGCCCAACCGCTCCGCCGCCTCTGCCTCCAGGCGGTTCACGGTCGGATCTTCTCCAAAAACGTCGTCACCGACTTCGGCTTCGGCCATCGCCTTGCGCAT
The DNA here is from genome assembly GCF_036822615.1 of Aggregatilinea sp. Lineage (NCBI taxonomy): Bacteria > Bacillati > Chloroflexota > Anaerolineae > Aggregatilineales > Aggregatilineaceae > Aggregatilinea > Aggregatilinea sp. The sequence goes on from NZ_DAISHJ010000012.1 coordinate 59,217, forward strand.
GTCTGCCGTGGGCCACGTTACCGTATCGCTCCGCAAATCAACACGATCCACGTTTTACACTCCATTGAAAATGATGAAAACCCGCCCGGCGTCGATCACGCGGGGCGGGCAGTTTTCCACCTAATTTAGTTATAAGACCGCGAAAAACAGCACCGCCAGGGCGATGACAATAGCAATCCCGCAGAACGCGATCAATTCCAACACGCTGAGCGCCGCGATCAGCGCTGGCAGCGCGACGATCACCTTGATCGCACGCTGCACCCATCCGGGCATTTCCTGGGCGTCAGCGAACTCGGTCGGCGCGCCGACGTAAAACGGCTCGTTATCCGGCTTATCGGGTTTCTGTTCGCCGTCGATCATGGTCCTTCACCTGTCCGGCGGCCCGCACGGGCCGCGCTAGTAGCGCCGCACCAGCGCGCGATAAACGGAAGGCTGGCGCGCCTGGATCGTCTGCCGGTCCTCGCGGTGGCGGCGAACATCGTCCAGATCGAATCGCGCCACAGCGAACCCTTCTGGCGGCTGGCTGGGCTTGGCCTCTTTAGCAGCCTTCGGCTCGGCTTTCTTTTCAGCCTTCTCCGGCGCTTTTTCCCCGTCTTCGGGCTTTTCGTCGGTCTTTTCGGGCGCTTCCGGCTTTTCCGGTTCGGGCGCAGGCGTTTCCAGGTACGCGTACGTCTTGCCACCCGGCCCCACCACCATGCTTTCGCCGCCGAAGTTCAGCGTCACGTCTTCGCCTGCACGGTTGGCAGCGGCCACAAACAGTCCATTTTCATACGAGCGAGCGCGCACAAACGTACGCCATTCTTCCATCTCGTCGGCTTCCCAGTTCGCCATCACGGCCAGCAGCTCCGCGCCGTCGAGTGTCATCGCGCGCGCCACTTCAGGGAACGCCAGATCCCAGCCCAGCATCAGGCCCAGCACGCCAAATTCCGTCTCGAAGACGGGCAGCCGGAAGCCCTCACGGAACGCCATACGTTCCTCGCCGCGCAGGTGAATCTTGTTGTAGCTGCCGACCAGCTCGCCGTCCGGACCGACCAGCACCGCCGAGTTATACAGCACGCTTTCGACACGTTCTTTGGCGGCCATGCCGAACGCGATATAGACGCCGTATTCCGCCGCGCGCTGCGCCATCACGTTCACGCTGGGGCCGGGAATACGCTGGGCCAGTTCGGTGAACCGCACGCCCAGCTCGTAACCGCTGGTCACCAGTTCTGGAAAAACAATGAGGTCAACTTTTTGCTGCGAGGCGATCTTGGACACAAAGTCCGACATCTTTACCAGATTGTCTTCAAGCTCGCCCAGGGCCGGTTTCATTTGAACCGTGGCAACCGTGATCTCACGCATGGAATCTCCTCATTCGTGGGGATGAGTGGTTGGCTTTAATCGGGGGAATATACTCTGAGTCCCTGGGAAGGTACTGTAGCGCCAAACCCCCGTTCTCGCAACTACGCTCGCGACGCAGCGCCCCCTGACAGGACTATTTTCCCGCCTGGATGCCGCCCGATCTCACGCCCGCAGCTTATTCAGCACGGCTTCCAGCGCAGCAGGCAGCGGTGACTCAACGGTGACCGTCTCGTCCGTGTCCGGCTGCCGGAACGTGATCGACGCCGCGTGCAAAAAATGCCGCTTCATCTTGATCGTCTGTTTGCGCCGCCCATACACCGTATCGCCCACGACCGGATGGTCAACGAACGCCATATGCACGCGGATCTGGTGTGTGCGACCCGTTTTAGGGAACGCCTCGATCAGCGCGTAATCGCCCAGCAGCTCCAACACGCGGAACTCCGTCACCGATTCGCGCCCGTCACGTACCACGGCCATCCGCTTGCGCTGCGCGGAGTCGCGGCCAATCGGCGCGTCGATGATGCCTTCGCTCGTCTCCGGCACGCCCTCTACCAGCGCGATATAGCGCTTCGAGACGGTGCGCGCTTTGAACTGATCGCGCATCGTTTCCAGCGCATCCGGCGTCTTGGCGATGACGATCACGCCCGACGTTTCCTTGTCCAGCCGGTGCACGATCCCCGCGCGATCCGGCTCGCTGAAGGCCGCGATCTCCGGCCAGCGCGCCAGCACCGCATTGACCAACGTACCGCCCGAATGCCCTACCGCCGGATGCACAACCATCCCGGCGGGCTTGTCGATCACCGCCACGCACTCGTCTTCGTACAGCACTGTCAGCGGGATCGCCTCCGGCGCCGGTGCGGAAGCTTCCTCGACCACGGGCACATTCACCACGACCGTTTCGCCGCCCTCGACTCGGTAGGACGCCTTGCCGGGTTTGCCGTTCACCATGACCTGCCCATCTCGAATCAGCGCCTGAATCTGCGACCGAGACAGGACCTCGAAATGCGCAGCCAGCATCTTATCCAGCCGGTCGCCACTCGCTTCCGCGACGAACTCGACCGGCTCAAATGAATCACTCATCGTGCGATACGCTCCATTATCTGGCTGAACCAACCCGATCATAACGCGTTGCCGAACGCGCACACACTCGCTAGAATGCAGTCGGGTCCTATTGAAGTGGGAGAAAAAGAAAGTGGCTCCGACGGATCGCTTCGTCTCCGAAAATCAGTTTTTCGTGCGCTACGCCGAAACCGACGCGATGGGAATCACCCACCACTCTACTTACATTATCTACTTTGAAGAGGCGCGCAGCCACTATTCGCGCGTGCAGGGCGCGAGCTACGCGGATTTCGAGCGCAGCGGCTACTGGCTGACGGTGGGCGAAGTCCACGCCCGCTACATGGTCCCCACGCGCTACGCGCAGTTGATCGCGGCGCGCTGCTGGCTTGAGGATCTGCGCAGCCGCACCGTAACGTTTGGCTACGAAATCGCGGACGTGGAAACGGGTCAGGTGTGCGTCACCGGCTACTCAAAGCACGTCTGCATCGATCATAACGGGCGCGTGAGCCACATCCCGGAGAGCTGGGCCTCCGTCATGCGCGCCGGAATTCCATCTGGCAGCGCGGACTGATCGCCCTCACCCTGCCAGCGACACGATCAGATAGCCAAACGACGCGATATTCAGCGCCAGCAGCAGCACGATACCCGCCACACGCAGCAGGGTTGCCGCGCCGAATCCGCCTGATACCGCCTCGATATCTTTGGGAATGGCGCGGAAATACGCCTCTCTGCCCAACGCGGCGGCAGGCGTCGGCGCGGACGGACGATCGGCGGGTTTTGCGGCAGGCTGAATCGGGGCAGGCGCGGGGGCAGGCGATTGATCTTCCTCGTCCTCAAATGCAAACGCCTGCCTGCCCGGCACGGGTGCCGGTGCAGATGCGATGCTGGCCGCACTCTGGTTCCAGAACGAATCGTCATCTTCGGAAAGCGCAGCAGGTTGAGCGGGCGGCGGCGAGGACGCCATCATCGTGGGCAGATCGTCCTCATCCTCGTATCCGGCAAACGGATCGTCCTCAATCACGGGGACGGATCGCGCAGGCGCGGGCGGCTCACGGCGCGGCGGCATCGTGGGGAAATCGTCATCAAGCCTCTGCGCGCCCAAAAATGGTGAGGGGGAATTCTGCTGTGGTGAACTGCTGCCGTCACCCGGTCCCAGATTCAGGCCTTGCAGCCAATTATCGTACTCTTCTTCAGACGGCAGATCGACCTGCTTACCGCTGCCGTACGCCGCCGGACGATCATCACGGCCCCAATCAACGCTGGTCGCGGGCGCAAATGGATCGGAATCCGAGCTTACATTTGGCGGAGAATCGCTCTCTGGCAGCCAGTTTCCAAAGGGACTCTCATCTTTAGCGGGTGCCTCGGCATTACGCACGCCCGGCTTCACCTGAATATCGCTCAGGCTGTCGATGAGGCTGTCACCCGACACCATATCGAATTCAGCCCCGATTGGAGCCGAGCCCCGTGAGGATGGCCCTGCTTCACCGGCCAGCCACGACGGAAGACCGGGCGCGGGGCGCGCCTGCCGCCCCTGGGTCTCGATCATGCGGCCTATTGCATCCAGGCCCTGTCGCGCCTGTGTGTTACGCGGGTTGAGCGCCAGCACGTTTTCGAGGCAAATCTGCTGATCCTCAAGCGTCTCGACCACCGCGCTCAGCCACCACCACGCCTGTTCGCTTTGTTCGTCCTGTTCGATCACGCTCAGCAGCAGCGTGCGCGCCTGGTCGATGCGACCCGCCTGATACGCAGCGGTCGCTTGCTTAAGGAGCGAATTAACTTCGGCCATCTCCCGTCCCCTCATCGCAGCCCAAAACGAACGTACGCCGGTGTGAAGACCCGGCGTACGTTATCATACCATATGGTCTTTATTCGTGCGCGCGCTTAGAACAGGCCCTTGACGCGCCCGTTCTCGTCGATGTCCACATCCATGAACGCGGGATGCGACGGCAGACCGGGCATGGTGCTCATTTTGCCCAGCAGCGGGTATACGAACCCCGCGCCGACGCTGGCCCGCACTTCGCGCACCGGGACAGTGAATCCCGTCGGCACGCCCTTCTTGCTCGGATCGTGGCTCAGGCTGAGGTGCGTCTTCGCCATGCAGATCGGCAGGTTGCCATAGCCCGCCTGCTCGTACTGCTTGATCTGGCGCTCCGCGACATCTTCGTACTCGACGCCATCCGCGCCATACACTTCCTTGGCGATGATCTCGATCTTCGACTTCAGCGGCAGATCCAGCGGGTACAGGAAGTTGAAGTTGGACGGCTGGTCGCAGGCCGAGACGACCGCTTCAGCCAGTTCAACCGCACCGTCGCCACCATGCGCCCAGTGATCGGACATCACCGCCGCGTACGCGCCTGCTTCCAACGCGATCCGTTCCACCAGCTTGACCTCGGCATCGGTATCCGCTGAGAAGCGGTTGACCGCCACCACCACCGGCACGCCGAACTTCCGCGCGATCTCGATGTGCTTGGCGAGATTTGCGCCACCCTTTTCGAGCAGTTCCAGGTTCTCGCTGGTATAGGCGCTGTCCAGCGGGCGGCCCGGCACGACGCGCGGCCCACCGCCGTGCATCTTCAGCGCGCGGATGGTCGCTACCAGCACGACCGCGTTGGGAACCAGTCCCGACGCGCGGCATTTGATGTTGAAGAACTTCTCCATGCCGATATCCGCACCGAAGCCGCTCTCCGTCACCACGTAGTCGCCCAGGCGCAGCGCGATCTGGTCGGCCAGGATGCTGCTGTTGCCGTGCGCGATGTTGGCGAACGGTCCTGCGTGCACGAATGCGGGCTGGCCTTCGAGCGTCTGCATCAGGTTCGGCATGATTGCGTCCTTCAGCAGCACGGCCACCGCCCCGGCGACGCCCAGATCTTCGAGCGTGATCGGCACGCCCTTCTTGTTCGTGCCTACGATCACGCGGCTGACGCGCTCGCGCAGGTCCTTCAGGCTCGTCGTCAGCGCCAGGATCGCCATCAGCTCGCTGGCAACCGTGATGTCGTAGCCGGTCTGCCGTTCCAGCCCGTCTACCTTATCGCCCAGGCCGATAATCACGTGCCGCAGCGCGCGGTCGTTCATGTCCACCACGCGGTTCCAGGTCAGGCCGTACGGGTCGATATCAATCCGTTCCAGCCCCGCCTCCGCGAGCTTCTCGTCGGTCATGCGATATTCGTGGAACCAGCGGGCATCGATCGCCGCCGCGACGAGGTTGTGCGCCGCCGTAATGGCATGAATGTCGCCGGTCAGGTGCAGGTTGAAGTCTTCCATCGGGATGACCTGGCTGTAACCGCCGCCTGCCGCCCCACCCTTGATGCCGAAGGTCGGGCCCATGCTCGGCTGGCGAATGCACGTCACGGCGTTGTGCCCCAGGCAACCCAGCGCCTGCGTCAGCCCCACGGTCGTCGTGGTCTTGCCCTCACCCAGCGGCGTCGGCGTGATCGCGGTCACGTCGATGTATTTACCCAGCGGGCGATCCTGATACTTATTGAGCACATCGAGGTGCACTTTGGCTTTGTACTTGCCGTAAAAATCGAGATCGTCTTCATCCAGACCCAGTTTATGCGCAATGTCGATAATAGGACGGACATGTGCAGCCTGGGCGATTTCGAGATCACTTGGTACGGTCATTCTGAATTTTCTCCATGAAACGACGGTAATTTTACGATAGTGGCGTCAACACAACGCCCTGACGGAAAGAAGCTATTCAGCACACCCACTCCACTGTAGCGCGCTATCACCACTACCCGCAAGTGCGCTTCACATGTATTCGGCGCGCAAAAGATCACGCCCGCAGCGGCATCACCGTGCGGGCGTGATAAAAGCGGGATCAACGCTGTTTTAGTCGTTCAGCAGCCCAAGATCGCGCGCCTGATCGTAATCGACACGCTGCCCATCCTCAGAGCCCAGCGACTTGGCGATGTCGCCCATGCGCTCCCACGAAAACAGGGAGTTCGCCAGCGTCTCATCGACCGACTGCCCGAACAGGGCATCCGGGTCGAAATCCGACAGGAATGCGTCATCTGCGAGCGGCGCATGGCCGTACGTGTCCGGCACTTCCGCCACAGTCGACAGCGCGTCGAACAGGTCTTCTTCCGGCTCGACGGCGCTTTCTGCGAGCGGTAGAGCAGCAGTCCGCACTGCGGGTGCGGTGCTTTCGTAGGCGGCATCCCCGATCAAACTGACGATACGGTCGGCGGCCCGACGGCCAAATACAGTCACCGATCCCATCGCGCCGCGATTGCTGCTGTCCACGATCAGGCACATAAAATGGTGCACTCCCAGTGCCAGCGCAAACACGTCCACGCGCTCGCCGTCGTAATATTGCATGCTCCACGTGCGCTGGCCCAGCAGCGGCTCGATCTCCGCGAGCCGCGCGAAGGACGGCCCCAACAGAGCTGCTAATGCGGATGGACTGACCTGCCCCACTGCGCCTTCTTCGACCAGGACATACCCGGTCCGGTCGGCCAGCAAAGCCCCCACCGCGCCAGTATCACGCATGGCGTTGCGAACGATGGTGCGGATTTCGCTCAAATCGATCGATGGAACCGGTCCGCGATCTTCTTCCGGAACAGCCACCGGCAGGGTTTCCGGCGGAACCGGAACACCATCCAATGCCGCTCGCATCCCGCGCAAAAATGCTTCAGCAACCGGACGGGCGTAATACTGGAACGGCTCGCCTTCTAACGCTTCGGGGTCGAGGACGCGATCCCCATCATCGGCCAGCACGATCACGGGTGTTTCCGGTGAAAGGGTAGCAATTTTGCGCGCAAGATCGAGCCCATCCAGCTTGCCGGGAATGTGGTACGCCGTCACCACAAGATCAAGCGGCCAGCGCTTGACTTCCTCCAGCACATCATCTGCCGAGGGCACATCGATGAAGATATGCTGCCGGTTCAACAACGCCAGCGCACCACGCACAATGGGCATAATGTCGCGCGCCGGATCGACTATCACAATTCGTGGAACCGAGGCCATAAGCATCACCCGCTGTACGAATGTATTGAGGATAAATTAATTGTACCGTTCAACGACAAAAAAGGCCAACGTCCAAAAGTCATAGGTTTTACGCGAGAAAATAGCTCAAACTTCGATTGACGTGCATCGAGGCTTGTGCTATCATGCAGAAGTTTGATCCGGCACAATGTGTTGGATCCGGATTGCGCTGCACTGAAAGGCCGCCCAAAATGGCACGATCGCGTACTGAATTGTTGGTGGATCGCCTGCGTGAGATGCAAGCAGGCACACCGGATATCGACGCCTCTGCGGTCGTCAGTGTAGATGGCCTGATCATCGCCTCCGCGCTCCCCTCGAACACCGAGGAAGATCGCGTGTCGGCCATGTCGGCGGCAATGCTCTCGCTGGGCGACCGTATCGCCAGCGAGCTGAGCCGGGGCACGCTTGAGCAGGTGTTCATCCGTGGCGCATCGGGCTTCGTGATTCTCGTCTCGATTGGGGAAGAAGCCGTTTTGACCGCTCTGGTACGCCAGAGCGCCAAACTTGGCCTGGTGTTCCTGGATATGAAGCGCGCTGCCGATGATCTCGAGAAGCTTGTATAAGCTCATTTTTCATCCAGCGTCCGGGTCTCCGGGCGCACACAGCCGGACGTGACACACACCGACGGGGAGCAAGGCGACGGAGCCTTAAGCTCCCCGTCGCTCTTTTTGTAGGGCCTCGCACAGCTAACGGTGGAGATAACCAGGGAAAGCACTATGCGAAAGTACATCTTCTGCACAGGGGGCGTGGTAAGCTCGGTCGGCAAGGGCGTGACCGCTGCCGCTATCGGTCGCATCCTTAAGGCGCGCGGCTTCAAAGTCGCCATTCAGAAGCTCGATCCGTATCTCAATGTCGATCCGGGCACGATGAGTCCCTACCAGCACGGCGAGGTCTTTGTCACCGTTGATGGCGCGGAAACGGACCTCGACCTGGGACACTACGAGCGGTTCATCGACGAGAACCTGGAGCGCAACTGCAACGTCACCACCGGCCAGATTTACGCCGAAGTGATCAGCAAGGAGCGCCGGGGCGACTACCTGGGCGGCACCATCCAGGTCATCCCGCACATCACCAACGAGATCAAGCGCCGTATTGCGCTGGTGGGAGCCAAGAGCGATCCCGATGTGGTGATCGTGGAAGTCGGCGGTACGGTGGGCGACATCGAAGGCCAGCCGTTCCTGGAAGCAATCCGCCAGATGCGCAGCGACGTGGGGCGCGACAACACGCTCTACGTCCATGTGACGTACCTGCCCTACATCGGCGCGGCGGGTGAGCTGAAGACCAAGCCCACTCAGCACAGCGTCCGCGAGCTGCGCGGCATCGGTATTCAGCCCCAGGTGATCATCGCCCGCACCGACCACCCCGTCAACGGCGACACGGTCGGCAAAATCGCGCTGTTCTGCGACGTCGAGCGCGAAGCGGTCATTCCGCTGGAAACGACCAAAAATATCTACGACGTGCCGCTCACCCTCGAAGACGCGGGCCTGGGCGATTTCATCACCAAGCGGCTCGGCCTTGAAGAGCGCAAGCCGGATCTGAACGGCTGGCGTAATCTGGTCAACCGCATGAGCACCGTAGACAAACCGGTGCGCATCGCCATCGTGGGTAAATACGTCGAGCTGCGCGACGCTTATATGAGCGTCAAAGAGGCGCTGCTGCACGCTGCGGTCGCGGAAGATCGTAAGCTCGAAATCGAGTGGATTTATTCCGGCGACCTGGAAAAAGACAAAAGCTGGGACGTGCTTGAAAACGTCACCGGCATCATCGTGCCCGGCGGCTTTGGCTATCGCGGCATTGAGGGTAAAATTCTGGCAGCGCGTTTCGCGCGGGAGCGGAAGATTCCGTACCTCGGCCTGTGCCTGGGCATGCAAATCATGTCCATCGAGTTCGCCCGTGATGTTCTGGGCCTGGAAGACGCCAACAGCACGGAATTCGACAGCGCCACCGAGCAGCCGATCATCGACCTCATGCCCGACCAGCACGACGTCACGAGCATGGGCGGCACGATGCGCCTGGGCGTTTACCCGTGCCATCTCGCGCCGGGGTCGAAGGCGGCGCAGGCGTACGGTGAAGAGGTCGTTGACGAGCGTCACCGTCACCGCTTCGAGTTCAACAACCACTACCGCGCGCAGTTTGAAGCGGCGGGCGCGACGTTCAGCGGCCTCAGCCCGGACGAGCGGCTGGTCGAGATCATGGAACTGAAGGATCATCCATTCATGCTCGGCAGCCAGTTCCATCCCGAGCTTCAGAGCCGCCCCACCCGCCCCCATCCGTTGTTCCGGGCGCTGGTACGCGCGGCGATCGATCTGGACGAACAGCGTAGTTCCGAGCAGGAAGAATCGTAAAATACGGCGGTGTAGTCATGTCATTTGATGATGTCGAAACCCTGTGGAAAGCCCTTCTCAGCCGCACACCCGAACAAATTCAGGCTGCGTGGGAAGCGCTGAACGGTGAGGAGCGCATCGCAATTTACGTCCACCTCAAGCGCATGGCCTCTGAGGAAGGCTGGACCGAGCCGCAGCGTATCTCGGCCCAGTCGGCGCTTGACGTACTGGGCGATCTTGCGGATCAGGCTGCAGGGGAAGACTGACAGTCACGCCAAAGACAAAACGAGCCAGGGGATGCCCTGGCTCGTTTATAATCTACCGGTGTGCTCCGGTCAGGCCGGTTGGTCTTTCTTGAAGTCCACGAACCGGTACCCCACGCCGCGCTCGGTAAGGATGTATTTGGGATTCGAGGGATCTTCCTCGATCTTTTCCCGCAGATAATTCACATACAGCCGCACGTAGTGCGTCTCGTCGCGGTATTCGTATCCCCACACCTTCGCCAGCAGCTGCTCGTGCGGCACGGTCCATCCGGCGTTTTCGATCAGGTGATACAACAGCCGGTACTCGGTTGGGCGCAGTTTGATGTGCTCGCCGTTGACGATCACCTCGCGCCGGTTGAAATCCACGCTCAGGCGATCGTCGATCTTGAGCACGGCCTGTTCCGGTGATGTGCTGGGCATTTCCGCGCGGCGCAGCACCGCGCGCACCCGGCTCGAAAGTTCGCGCGAGCCGAACGGCTTGGTCACATAATCGACCGCGCCGAGTTCCAGGCCGAACACTTTGTCGTCCTCTTCGCCCTTGGCGGTCAGCATAATCACCGGAATGCTCGAAAATTCGCGCAGCATGCGCAGCGTCTCGAACCCGTCGAGCTGCGGCATCATCACGTCGAGCAGGATCAGGTCAGGAAGCTGGGTGCGTACCATCTCAAGCGCTTCCAGGCCGGTATGCGCCTCGACGACCTGATATCCTTCCAGTTCCAGATTCATGCGGATAAAACCAATCATGCGCGGTTCGTCATCCACGACGAGAATGCGTTTTGCGTCACGCGGCACGGCGCGTGGTGGCTTGCCTGCTGCCATATTCGCCTACCTCCAAGCGGTATCAGTCCCGGTAGAAGGCAACAATTTCTTCTTCTTCACCCGACGGCATAATCTCAAGGAAGTTGACGCGCCACCACGGGACGACAATCGTCGACACTTCCGGCGCGACATAATGCAGATCTTTCCCGTCACGGCGGCGCGGATTGATGCAGTACAGTACCGTATCTTGCGCGCCGGGCAGGTCTTCGACTTCGGCCAGAAACGGCTCCTCGTTCGCAAGATGGACGATCACGGTTCGCATGATAACTCTAACCCTCAAGTGTAGAAATACAGGATCCGATCATTTGAAAAAGATGTGAAAGATCAGCTTTCCCAGCCGGATCTCATCCCCGTCGCGCAGCACGCGTGGTTGGTTGGGAATCAGCCGTTGGCCGTTCAGATGTGTACCATTAGTGCTGCCCAGATCGACCAGCGTCAGAGTATCCTCACCGCGCCGGATAGCCGCATGGCGGCGCGAAACGCCGTGTTCTGCCGCACCATATGGGCTGAGATCCAGACCTACGAGCGGCTGAGCCGGATCGTCCGAACGCCCAAGAAGCGTTTCTTCGGTCGGCTCCAGCAGCATCGGCTCGGCGACATCACGGATGTGAATCACCAGCTTGGATGACGGATCGAAGCGGGCCGTACCCCACGTCAAGCGGCCCTGCACATTGTCGAACTCGTCCTGCATGAGCTGGCTGGTGATCAGCACCGGTTTGCCCGAAAACGGATGTCCGCACTCTTCGCAAAAGAGAACTCCTTCACGATTGACATGAGCGCAGTACGGGCAGCTTTTCATGTCTCTTCCCCACCTGGAACCGGTAATGCAAGCAGCATCCGCGTTCCGTACTTAAGCGATTTCCGCCCTTCCTCGGACAGCGACTGGGTATTGCTCACCCGCCGCGCCTCGACCATCGCCATCTGGGCCAGCTCCTCGTGCCCCGAAGCCAGCAGGCGCGTCGCCAGGTTTTCGAGCTGGCGCGTGCCATCGACCAGATTTCCCTTGGAGATCGATTGTTCCGCCTTCTGCTGCATCCGGTACAACGTCAGCTTGCCCAGTGCATCGAGCACGGCCAGCGGCGGCTCCTCGGGAGGTGGCGACTCACTGATTTCGACCGAGAGATCGCTGAGAACTTTGTATCCCAGGCGTCCGAAGGACAGAATATCGCCCGTCACATCCAACCGCGCGACGGTGCGGAACCCCACTTTATGCCCTGGCGGCATCTGAAGCTGAATCAGTACCAGGGCCGTCTTGTTTGCTTCAAGCGTGCCCAACGGCACAGGCTCGCGCGTGATATCGAGCGCCTGCGGGTTCGGGGACAGGCGGAACACCGATTCCAGCTTGACGTCCGCATCCGGCGCGATCGTCAGGTGCAGCCGCTCGGCATAGGCGTCCCCCAACGCGCGCACGCGCTCGTTCAAGAACTTCACGACCGCAGAGGGCGCGTTGATGTAAGTTGTTGATCCGCCCGTGCGCGATGCCAGATCGTCGAGGAAGGCGTCGTTCCACTCGTCGCCAATTCCCATCGCGCTGATGCTGATGCCATCCGCGGCGGCGGTATTGGCCAGTTCGAGGCAGCGCTGTTCGTCCCCAAAGGTCCGCCCATCGGTGAGCAAGATGATGTGGTTGACCATGCGCGTGCCCAGGTGGCGCTTGCACTGCTCCACCCCGGCAGACAGGCCGTGGAAGATTTCGGTGCCGCCATCGGCCTGCATCATATTAACCATGGCACGCAGCGCCAGTTTATCCGTCACCGTGCTGGCCGGAATCAACACGTCAGACCGGTCGCTAAACGTGACGACCGACAGCACATCTTCCGGCGTGAGCTGTTCGATGATCTGCTGCGCGGCGAACTTCACACGCTCCAGGCGCGCGCCCTTCATAGACGTGCTGCGATCGAGCACCAGCGTCAGGTTCAGGCGGGCCGACTGACGTTTTTGCTGCGCCGCCCCGCGCATCGACACGATCTCAAGCAGCAGGTACAGCACTTGCGGCTCTTCGAGCATATTCAACACGCGCTTGCTCGGCGTCACGCGCAGCGTAAAGTAGGCCGGTTCGTCCTGGAACTTACGCCGGGCATTGTCGTACTCCGCCCGATTGAGGGGGTTTCCCAGCACCTCGTAGGCGGTAGCAATATCGCGGAACACATGATCCGCGCCTTCGTTCCGGTTCGCATCAGGATGGAACCGTCGCGCAGCAACGCGATAGGCCTCGCGGATATCATCTTGTGTAGCTTCAGGCGGAACGCCAAGAATGACGTACAGGTTTTGGGATGCGTCCATAGATGTGAGGCCTATCTGCTCACGACAGCTAGCCGGGCATCTGAACCAAGACGACGGTAATGTTGTCTGGACCACCGCGCTCGTTGGCGATGTGCACCAACTGGTGACATGCATCTTGCGGCGCGCCGTGATCCATCACCACGCTGCGAATCATCTCTTCGGGAACCATGTTCCACAGGCCATCACTGCACAACAGCAGCCGCGATCCGGGCGGCAGACGCCGTGTCACGGCATCGACGTCCAGGTTCTCGTTCTGGCCGATAGCGCGATACAGTACGTTGCGCTGCGGATGTTCGGCAGCTTCGGCGGGAGTGAGCTGATCGAGTTCGATCAGGCGCTGAACCAGCGAGTGATCGCGCGTGATCTGCTCAATACCGTCCTTGGTCAGCAGGTAAGCCCGGCTGTCGCCCACGTGCGCGATATACGCCAGCTCGTCCAGGACGACTACACAGGTCACGGTTGTGCCGCCCTCAGGGATATACTTCCCTACCGCTTCATTTGCCTTTTGCACGGCGGCGCGCAGGATATCTGCGACAGGCGTGCGATCGGGATCATCCATCTGCTGGGCCAGCAGCGGCATGAAAATTTCCTGGGTGACATGCTGCGCCACGATGCGCGCCGTCATGGCCGAGGCTTTTTCGCCGTCGTGATGCCCGCCCATGCCATCCGCAACCAGGAACAACGCGCACTCCGGCAGATCGTCGCTGCTCGTAGAGACGAAGGTCAGGCTGAGCACCGAATCCTGATTGTTGCCGCGCACCATGCCCACGTCACTGAGTTGGCCGTACACAATGCGGTCGCCGGGCTTCGGCTCAAACGTTTCCAGCGGCGGCAGCGGGCGCGTGCCCATAATCACGGGCGCGTCGGACGTATCTTCGAGATCGGGGGCCTTCGCGCCCTGATCTTCCGGCGTTTCCTGATCGTGCTTCAGCTTATCACGCGCTTCCGGTGCCTGGATGACCGGTTCCGGCGGCGGCGCGCTCTCGCCCGTGTCGTGCGTAATGGAGATGACATCCGTGCGGGCGCCTTCAGATGTCGTGTGATTTGATGCCCCAAACAAGCGGCGGATGAAATTCATGGCCAGTTCTCCGTGCGTTTACGCTCTCAGCGCGTAAACATGGTGATCCATTGAGCCGATATACACGACGCCATCATGGATCGCAGGTGACGAGGGAACCGGCCCTTTGGTTTCAAAACTCCAGCGCAAGTGTCCGTTCTTCGCGTCCAGGCTGTAAACTTTGCCGTCAATTCCACCAAAATAGACAGCATCGTCGGCAAACGCCGGGGACGACGTGATCTGTCCGCCTGTTTCATAGTGCCAGCGCTCCTTGCCGCTGGCAATGTCAATGGCATACAGCGACCCATCCGCCGAGCCAATAAACACCTTGCCGTCACCAACCGTGGGCGACGAGACGATCGGTTTTCCGGTGCGGTATGCCCAGACTTTCCAGCCACGCATCATATCCAGCGCGTAAATATGCCAGTCCATCGAGCCAAACAGCACGATGCCGTCATGCACGACTGGCGACGACACCACCGCGCGCTTGGCCTTGAAGCGCCACGACATCTGGCTAGATCGATCCCGGCCACGTCGCCGGAATCCAGCCCGGTCACGATGATGTCTTCCGTCACCAGCGGGCGCGAGCGGATCGGCACGCCACCCTGCCACCGCCATTGGATGCGCCCGGTCGCCAGCCGCACCGCGTACAGCGTGCCATCATCGCTGCCAAAGAACGCGTGTCCGTGCGCGATCGCGGGGGAAGACTGCACCGGTCCTTGGGTGGCGACCGTCCAGCTCAACTGCCCGACGCGCACGTCCACGGCATAGAGCATCTGGTCCATCGAACCGAACAGCACCAGATTTTCCGCCTGGGCGATGGCGGGGGACGACGCGATGGCCGCTTCCGACGGGTACTTCCAGCGGAACGAGCCATCCTTGGTATTGATCGCGTAGAGATTGTTGTCGTAAGCGCCGACGTAAAGCACGCCCTGGTACACCAGCGGCGACGAACGCACTTCGTCTTCGCACTGGAACCGCCAGATTTCACGCGAGTCTTCCTCGCCCGTGCCCCAGTCGCCACCGTCCACCACCTGCGTCGAAGCAGGCGCGCGCTGCACGTTGACGCCGGGGAACTGCGGTTTGGTCAGCGTATCGAGCGCTTCCTTCATCACAGCCGCATTCGCATACCGCTCGCCGCCTTCAAACGCCAGCGACTTCATCACCACCGCTTCAAAGTCGGGCGACACGCCGGGATTCACTTCCCGGATCGGACGCTCGGCAAACGAGAACGGCGGTTCCAGGCGTGGATCGCGCCTCGTCAGGATGTGGTGAATCGTCGCCCCGATGCCGTACACGTCGCTGGCAGGGCTGGCCTCGCCCCGGTACTGTTCCGGCGCACAGTAGCCTTCCGTGCCGATCATGGTGCCCTTCTGCCCCACCTGGAACGTCTTGGCAATGCCGAAATCCACCAGGCGCATCCGGCCATGCTGATCGATCATGATATTCGAGGGCTTCACATCGCGGAAGATGATCGGCTCCGGCTGGTGCTGGTGCAAATAGCCCAGCACGTCGCACAGCTCGATCGTCCACTGGAGCACGGTATCGGTCGGCACAAAGTCCGCCACGGAGTTAATGATCGCCTCCAGGTCGCGCCCGTTGATATACTCCATCACCAGATAAGCACGATCGCGGTTGGAGAAGTAGTCGTAGATCTCGGGCACAGCGGGATGGCTCAGCGACGCCAGCATGTCCGACTCGCGCTCGAAGGTGCGCAAGGTCATCTCACGCATGCTCTGGTCGCTGGTGAGATTGAGCATTTCTTTCACGGCGACATGACGCGTTACGTTCGGGAAGCGAAGATCGCGTGCCTGGTAAACCGAACCCATACCACCAACACCGATGACGCCTGTAATACGATAGCGGCCCTGGAGGACGGCACCCGGTTGGAGTGCGCTGTCCCCCGGATTCTCCGGCACGTTCTTTGCGAATTTCTGTGTATCGACCATTCAGATGACCTTTAATCCGGCGTTGTAGGCAATTAGGGGCAAATCGTAGAGTCTCCGTACAGCCTTCGTGAAGGTTTCTGGCTATTATAGTGATCCGGTATAGTTAGCGCAATTGTGCCGCAGTTCAAGGACACCCCTACAATGAAGCCAGCCGCACAGTCAGTTTCCGCGCAAAATACACGTCCCAACGAGGCCACACCAAGCCTGGCGCTGTACCTCCATATCCCGTTTTGCCGCACGCGCTGCACCTACTGCGCATTCAACACATATACCGGGCAGGATAAGCTCATCGAGCCGTATATGCGCGCTCTAGCCCAGGAGATCCGCATGGTGGGCGACACGGATCGCCGTCCGGCGCACACCATCTACTTCGGGGGCGGAACGCCCAGCCTCGTCCCGGCAGATCTGATCGCCCTCACCCTGGCCGCCTGCACTGAGACGTTCGCTCTGGCCGATCCAACTGAAATTACGCTGGAGGCTAATCCCGCCACGGTCGATTTGGAAGCGCTGAAGGCGCTGCGCCGTGTAGGGATCAACCGCCTCAGCATTGGCATGCAGTCGGCCAACGCCAGCGAGCTGGCGCTGTTCGCGCGCGGCCATACCACGGACGACGTGCGCGAGACCGTGCGGCTGGCTCGCCGCGCCGGGTTCGATAACCTGTCACTCGACCTGATCTATGGTAACCCCGGCCAGACATTCGAGATGTGGCAAACCAGCCTCGACGCGGCGTTAGGGCTGGAACCCAAGCATCTTTCGATGTACAGTCTCGGTATTGAGGACGGCACGCCCATGCAGCGCTGGGTAGCGCGCGGCCACGTTGAGACGCCCGATCCCGATCTTGCGGCGGACATGTACGAATGGGCGACGGACCGGTTGGCACAGGCCGGATTCGAGCAGTACGAGATCAGCAACTGGGCCAAGCCGGGATACGAGTGCGCGCACAACCTGCAATACTGGCGCGACCTGCCCTATCTCGGCTTGGGCGCGGGTGCGCACGGCTATGCAGGCGGCCTGCGCTATTCGACTGTGCTGCGCCCGGCGGACTACATCGAGCGCATGACAACTCAACACGAGCCGCTACCGTTTCCGCATACCGCCGCCTGGCTGGACAGCGAAGTCATCGATGCGCAGGGCGAAATGGCCGAGATCATGGTCACTGGGCTGCGTCTGACCCGCACCGGCATCGATACGCAGGCATTCCAGTCGCGCACCGGGCGCTCGCTGTGGGACGTCTACGGCGCGCAGATCCGCCAGTTGATCCGTGACGGGCTGCTCGAACAATACGGCAATCACATCCGCCTGACGCCGCGCGGCAGGCTCCTGGGCAATCTGGTTTTCGAGGCATTCGTTTAACACGGGGGAGAGAGCGTGATGCGCCGCTGGATCATCGTGATCGTGCTTGGACTGACCGGGCTATTGTTGGTCGGCTGCGGCGAACCGTCCGAAGGGGACAGTCCCCGTTCCACTAGCACCCCCGCGATCACGCAGACCCCCACGCCGCTTCCAACGACCTCCCCCGTACGGCAGCGTCTCCAATCGCAGTACACCAGCCTGAGCGAATCGCAGCAAACCATTCTGGCGACCTGGGAAAGTTTGCTGAACGGCGAGCAGGTCCAGTGTGGGACCTACCCTTCCGTGACCGATCCGGCCAGCATCAGCGCAGAAGGCGATGCGCGCTATGAAGGACAGGCCGCCCTGCTCCGCCGCGCCGCCATCAATACCGGGCAGGCCGTCAGTTTGTGGCAGGCCGAATGTGCCAATGCCCGCCCGATCCCCAACGAGGCCACCGTACGCGAGGGTTGGCTGGCGGCCAGCTCCGCCGGAGACGCCTTACGCGAGGCCGCCCAGGAATGGGATCTCGAAGCCACCGCCGCGCCCTGAAGTTTTTGCAGGGGTGAGACGTGCAGCGCCCGACAAAAACGGGTAGAGCAAGCTCTACCCGTGAAATACACACTGGAGCGTCACACACCCCTCGCAATGGAGGGTTGCTCCTTACCCGTCTAAGCCTCCAACAACCCGTTCTGTTCCAGCGCCGCCAGATCCGCCGCGCCGCTGGCAAACATGGCGATCCGGATCTCGGTCGCCAACTCCCAGATCAGGCGATCGACCGCGTCGTCCGACTCCGCCGCCGCTTTCAGGAACGGCCCAGCGATCCCACCCAGATCCGCGCCCATCGCGATGCACTTGGCGATGTCTACCCCGTCGCGCAGCCCGCCGCTGGCAAACACCGGCAGATCCGGCGCAGCAGCGCGCGCGTAACGAATCCCGTCTGCCGTCGGGATGCCCCAATCCGCAAACGCCCGTGTGACGTTCGCGTGGTGTGTGTCCGGCGCGCGGTAGTATTCCACTTCACTCCACGAGGTGCCGCCCGCACCCGCCACGTCAATCGCGTCTACGCCCGCTTCGGCAAGCTGCCGGACCGCCTGCTCCGAAAAGCCCCAGCCCACTTCTTTGGCGATCACCGGTACGTCCATCTGGCGGCAGATCATCTCTACCTTTGCCAGCAGTCCGGCGAAGTTCCCGTCGCCTTCCGGCTGCACCGCCTCTTGCAGCGCGTTGAAATGCAAGATCAGCGCGTCCGCCTCGATCATCTCCACGGCACGGCGGCACTGCTCGATTCCGTACCCGTAATTCAACTGGACCGCGCCCAGATTGGCGAACAGCATAATGTCCGGCGCGACCTCGCGTACCTGGTACGTAACCGCCAGCGAATCGTCCTCGATGGCGGCGCGCATCGAGCCAAGCCCCATTGCGATGCCTGCTCGCTGTGCGGCGGCGGCGAGCGTTCGGTTGATGTTCTGCGCGCGCTCCGTTCCGCCCGTCATGGACGAGATCAGGATCGGCGCGTTCAAGCGTTTACCAAACAGCGTCAGGCTCGTATCTACCGCCGCCAGATCGAGTTCCGGCAGCGCTTGGTGCAAAAAGCGATATTGCTCCAGGCCCGTCGTCAGACGGGGAAATTGAACCTGCTCTTCCAGGTTGATCCGAATGTGATCGTCTTTCCGGCGTTCAGTGAGCGCAGCATCCGTAACTTTAGACATAGGGTGGTGTTCCTTGTGATGTAGAGCATTGTGGACAGCAAGCGGCTGAAAGTGTAAACTCAGCCTAGCGAACAGACTATAGCAAAATATCCCTGTTCAGCCTATCGGCATCGTTGTACAATGAGCCGGTAAATGCCAAAAAACACTGCTCGTAAGTGCCAACTCTGAGCCAAACTAAAACTGGAGGAAACAACCATGGCATCAACTCAGGAGCGGGTAACGGATATCATCGTTGAGCTGCTGGGTGTCGACGCGGAGAAAGTAGCGCCGGAAGCTCGTTTCCGTGAAGAACTTGAGGCCGACTCGCTCGATCTGGTCGAGCTGATCATGGCCTTTGAAGACGAGTTCGGTGGCGAAATCTCTGATGAGGAAGCCCAGAAGATCAAGACCGTGGGTGACGCCATCACGTACATCGACACGCAGATGCTGAAGAGCTAGCCACCGCTCGGCTAGATCTGAAGTTTAAGCGCGAAGTTTTTCGGCGATTGCAAATCAATCGCCGTTTTTTTGTTTCAGGCCCGGTTCGCGGCAGGCTGCGCGTTCCCCAAACGATCGACCACTGCCGGGTAACGATCGGGCCACAGTGCCAGCAGCAGCGCCAGCCCTGCGAACAGCGCCAGCCCATACGCCCCCGCCCCGATCTGCACGTCGATCTCGAAGTTATACAGCAGCACACCCGCGCGTGACAGGCCCCACAGCCCCGTGCCCACGCTGATGACCAGCGACGCCGCCAGCAGCCCCTGCCCGATCCGTCCAGGGCGTACCGCCAGCGAGGTCAGCACCAGGACGCCGCCCACCACCGTGAGCATCATCATCTGGCGGTAATTCGCGTCGGCGGACTGGCTGCGGAAGAACTCGACCGGCGGCACGAACCGCAGCACCAGCAGCAGCGCCACCGCGCGCGTGACCCAGCGCAGCCGCGCATCGCGCAAGCCGTTTGCGGCCAGTCCTGCCGCGAACAGCAGCAGGATATGCGGCAGGCGCAGCAAGAAGCTGGTCAGCATCGGGGGATTGCTGGCATGCGTCGCAGGATGCAGACTGCTCCATTCGGCCAGATCGTAGGCGTTCATGGTGAATCCGGCGGTCTTGTGGGCGAACCACGGCAGGTAGTAACACACCAGCCCCAACGCCACTGCCGTCAGAATCCATCCGCTTCGTCGCCAACTCGTCATAAAAGCCTCAATCCCCTACCGTATCGCCTGCCAGTGCGTCGATCTGCGCCTGGATTGCATCATCTTCTTCCATCTGCCGGTTGAAGTAGTTCGTCATGAACTGCGACCGTCGCTGGCGCAAGGCCATCGGTGCCACGCGGCGGATGTCGTGCACGTCCGCGACATCGCGCCCATCGGCGGCGGCATGCGCTCGCGCCGCCTCGAACATGACGTACTCCGCCCGGTGCGAATCGATGCCAAGTCCCTGGATCAGCGCTAGTCCCACTTCGACCGCACCATCGCTCAGCGTCGTCTCCTTGAGCAACTCACGCGCCAGAATGATCTCCTCATGTGCGGCGGCTGTCAACGACGCCCACTCTGCGACAAACTTACGACGGTTACCCTGATAGCGCCGCACGCGCTGGTACACTTCGTAGCGCTGAGCGAGATCGGCCAGCCCCTGCACCGGCACGCGCAGCCCGAAGCGGTCCATGATCTGCGGGCGCAGGCGGCCTTCTTCGGGGTTCATCGACCCGATCAGCACAAAGCGCGAGCGGTAGGTGCCGATCATCGCGCCGCGCCGCACGGAATAGCTACCCTGCGCCGCCGCGTCGAGAATCGCATCTACGATCTGATCGTCCAGCAGGTTCACTTCGTCGATATACAGCAGATTTTGGTCCGCCCGCGCTAGAATGCCGCGCTCCAGCCGGACGCGCCCCTGCTGCACGGCGATACGCTCGTTGACGCCACCCACCACGTCTTCCAGCCGCGCATTGAGCGGCAGCTCGATCAGCTTCACCGGCTCGTAGGTCGAGATCGGCTCGTCCGCGTCCAGCTTACGCTGGCAGTCCGGGCACACCGCCGGGCGGCCTTCCGCGTCCACATCGGATGGCAGGCACCCTTCCGGACACAGGCTGACCTCGATGTACGGCAGTAGATCAGTCAGGCTGCGCACACACGTCGTTTTGCCCGTGCCGCGCGGCCCGATCAGCAGCACGCCGCCCACCGCTGGATTGATCACCGACAGCAGCAGCGCCGTCCGCATCTCCGTCTGCCCCACCATCGCCAGGAACGGATACGGCAGATGTTCCGCCAGCCCCAGGTCGGGCGCGGATTCGCGCAAAATACGCCCGGCGACGGTTCCATTCAGCATGTCGAGCAGACGCGAACGCTGCGATTCCTCCGGCGTGATGGGCACTTGATCGTCCATGCAGATTCCCTATGCTTCGCCCTGCACGCCGCGCTGCCGCGATGACTGCTCGTACTTGTGACGCTTTTTACGCTCGTCCTGCCGTTCTTTGGCCCGCGCGTAGCGCAGGCGTTCTTCCGGCGACTCGATCAGCAGCGGCGGGACCGGGTGCGGATGTCCCTGAGCATCGATTGCAACGAACACCAGATAGGCGAGATTCGTGTGGACCGTATACCCGGTCAGCGGATCCTCCGCCATAACCGACACGCGCACTTCCATCGACGTGCGGCCCGTATAGGTCAGTTCGGCGGTCAGGGTCACCATGTTGCCAACGTAAATCGGCTCCTCAAACGTCATCGAGTCGATGGCGACCGTCACCACCGGCATCCGCGCATGGCGCATCGCCGCCAGCCCACCCGCTTCGTCTGCCAGCTTGGTAATCACTCCGCCATGCACGTTCCCCAGCGCGTTCGCATGCTCCGGATTCATCATCATGCTGAGCACCACGCGCGATTCGGCAACCCGCTTCGCAGCAGCCACGTTTTCGGCCATGATCAGTCCATATCCGGGCGCAGATCGGAAATGCGCTTGAAAATATCGGGGTCTTCGTCCAGCACGTCCACTACGCTGTAATTCAGCTCCGCCATCATCGGCGGCAGCGGCGCGCGGGGCGGCAGGCGATCGGGCTTGGGCGCGGTACGCGGCGGATTCGGGTGCAGTTCGCGGCGGCGCTCCGCGCGCTTGCGCAAAATGCGCCCGTCTTTGCTTAGCCGCCCGATCCACTCACCGTCGCGCTTGTAAACGTCTTCGCCTTCCACAAAGCCCAAATAGTCGCCACGCGAGCCGTAAATGAACCCATTGACGAGCGTTGCGTACCAGTCGCCGTGTGTATCGAAGATGAAATAGGGTTTTACCGCGCCGGGCATCTTGTTCACCGTGTACCTCCTGCCAACCAGCGTTATCCGAGAAGCATATGGTAGACCTGTTCCAGATGTTGCGCCGAGCGCGCCCAGGTAAACTGCTGCGCCTGCGTTCGCCCGCGCGCCACCAGATCGGTCCGCAGACTCTCGTCGCTCAACAGCCGTTCCATCCCGTCGCGGATCGCGTCCACGTCGTACGGATCGACCAGGATCGCCGCGTCGCCCGCCACCTCAGGGATCGAGGACACAGTGGACGCCAGCACCGGCGTCCCGCAGGCCATGCCTTCGAGCACCGGGAAGCCGAAGCCCTCGTACAGCGACGGGTATGCCACGCACACCGCATCGGAATACAGCGCGGGCAAGTCTTCGTCGCGGGCGAAGCCGGTAAACAACACGCGCTCGCCCAGGTCCAATGCTTCAATCGTACGGTAAATCGGGCTGTCTAGCCAGCCGCGACCGCCCGCAATGACCAACCGCACGTCCCGGTAACGCGGACCAAGCGCGGCCAGCGCCTCCGCCAGCCGGGCGTAATTTTTACGCGGCTGGACGGTACCGACCGAAAAGATATAAGGTCCGTCAGGAATATTATACCGTTCCCGCACGGCCCGCCGCGCGTCCGCATCTTCGACCGGCTGGAAACGCGCGTCCACCCCGCTCAGCAGCACCGTGATCTTTTCCGGCGCCGTGCCATACAGCGCGACGAGATCGTCCTTCGTTGCCTTCGAATCGGCCAGGACGTGATCGGCGCGCTTCACCGAGCGCGGCACGACTTTATCCAGGTAGGCTTTTAACACGGGGGTTGAGGTTTCCGGCGCGCGCACGAAGGACAGATCATGCACGGTGAGCAGCGTGCGCGTGCCAGGCAGCGTCGGCGGCAGTGTGAAGTCTGTCGCGTGATACAGGCTCAAACGCCCTGTAAACGTCTCTACTGGGAGCGGGACCTGCGCGCGGTGCCACAGCCGCGCGAACCACAGCGGGGTGATGCGCGTGGGCCGCCACGCAAAGTTTGGGCCGGGCGCAGCGGGCAGTGCCGCGTGGTACGCACCTGCGACGAACAGCCGGTACGCGCTGTGTGCGTCTTGCGCGGCCAGCGCGCGTACCAGTTCGCGCACGTAGCGACCAATACCCGCCCCCTGCTCATAGGCGGCGGTATAGTCGATTCCTATTGTGCTCATGAGCCGCTCGGGTTACGAGCGAGACGCGAGGGTCGCCTTCACCCGCGAAATCAGGTCATCCGGGGTGATCGGCTTGGTGAGATATTCCACCGCCCCGGCGTCCATCCCAATGCGCTGGCTGATGGCATCCACGCGGGCGGTGAGGAAGATGACAGGGATCGCGGCGGATTTGGGGGATGCCTGAATCTGGCGGATCACGTCGAAGCCGTTGAGATCCGCCATCATGATATCCAGCAGGATCAGGTCAAACGACTCTTTTTCCAGTATATCAAGCGCAGCACGGCCCGAATAAACGACGCTCGTTTGGTATCCTTCCCGGCCCAGAGCCATTTCCAGCAAGCTGCACAGAAGCGGATCGTCATCTACGACCAGGATACGTTCGGGCATTCCCTTCTCACTCCACGTCGCTGTAAGTCCAATAGCGGTTCACAAAGAAGTTCCAGAACATCACGATCCACACCGCGATGAACTGCGCGATATTAGTGCCGATGCGCCGCATGAGCGGTGCTTCGACCGTGCCGGAGAGGGCGCCCAGCGACCGCAGCACATCCACTCCCGCATGTCCCAGTGGGTCCACGCCTGCCTGCACGAACCACAACCGGAACGCGAGCCCAATCGCATTCACGATGAAGAACTGCACGATCTGGTTGCGCAGCCGACGTGTCCGCGAGTCCGGATACGTCCAATAGCGATTCCAGACGAAATTACTGACCACTGCCGACGTAAACGCAATCCCAGTTGCAAGAGCGATCTTCTGGTCAATGTGCGGCGCGTCGGGGTGCAGAATCGTCGCTTGCAGCAGGTTCAGTGTCCCAAAGTCTACCACCGCGCCGATGACACCGACAATGGCAAACTTAATGAAGCGCTCAACTTCTTTCGCTTTTGGGCCAAAGCGAAGGCTGATGCTGAGAATGGTCCGGTTAAGCAGTTGTACAGGCAGCAGAGCCGGGGTTCCCATTTGCTCAACGCTCCCCTGAATGGACTTTGATGACAATGCGCACTCCCTCTGATAGTGGTGACCGTTGTGTCCAGGCCACTGCCAGCAGTCCTAAGACGACACCGATATGCAGAAACAGGTTGTTGACGTACAGCTTATCGACGAAACTATGCACTGCCAGATGCGTCCAAACGCCCAGCAACCCTAACACCAGACCGCGCAGCACCGGGTCGTTTTGGTGCAGCGCGCGGATCGTCCAGAACACGATCAGGACCCACCCAAACAGGTAGGTCGTCAGGCCCACGATGCCTGTTTCCGCCAGCAGATTCAGGTAATCGTTGTGGGCGTGGCCCAACGGGCGCGGCCAGCTTGGAACGCGGTAATCGTTATACGCAGCTTCATAGCTGCCCAGCCCTACGCCAAGCCAGGGATGGGCCTGGGCCATATTCAACGCGGCCTGCCAGTGCGCCAGCCGCTCGATTATGGCGAAATTCTCGTCACTGATCGGCAGGCCGCGCACGTCGCCAAAGCCGGTGAACTCGTCCACAGCGTTGTCGATCCGCGCCTGAATTGCCGTGGGCAAAAGCCCCGTCAGCCACAGGCTCACGCCGAGCACGATTCCTGCGCCCACCAGCGCCACGGCCAGCCAGCGATTACGCGGAGCAAAGAATACCATCACCCCCGCTGCCGCGCCAAAACCCAACCATGCCCCACGCCCAAGCGAAACGACCAATCCGCCCAGGATCAGCACGCCCAGCCCGGCGTACAGCGCCGCCACCGCCAGCGACGGCCCCCACAGGTCATATGCATCACGTTTGGCCTGCCACTGTGCCCATGCTTGCGTCAGATAGCCCCAGGCCAGCCCCAGCGCCAGCGGCACGGTCAGTCCCATAAACGCGCTGAACGGATTCGGCTGCCCAAACGTGCCAAACGCGCGGAAGTGCGTATAGTTCGAAACCCACAGGTGCGGCGCGCCCGATCCGCCCTGGTATTCGTAGATGCCGATGAGCGCCTGCAGCGCGGCAGACAGCACTGCCGCGAACGCGATCCAGCGCCAGCGACCCCGCGCACCCAGTTCCAGCACCACGGCCACCAGCAGGGCCATTTCGACCCACTTGACCATTTCCGAGACCCAGGCCCCGGCGGAACGGGCCACAAAGAGCGACGGTCCGAAGCCCAGCATGATGATCGCCAGCGGCACGAAGATGCGCGTGCGCGGCAGCGTCCTGCGGTCTTCATACAGCACGCGCGTCACGAGCCACAGCCCGACCACCAGCGCAAACAGGAGCTGCCCCGCATCCACCGGCAGCGCCAGCGGCGATTCGGTCTGGATCAGTGTCTTCAGCGGCGCGATGCCGAGCATTAGCGCCAACGCCAACACCGGCTCCACCAGCAGCGTCATACCGATGACCGCCGCACCAACCGCAGCGACGGCCAGCGGCAGCGGCAGCACACTCACCGCCAGTCCAACCAACAGCGCCAGCGCGCCCCAGGTGGCCTTGTTCGCGTCAAGGCTGAAGCGGGCAGCGCGAAGCACTAGACGTGGCTCCTGAAGTAGTCGATCGTGCGCTGGAGGCCATCTTCCAGCTTGACGGTCGGCTCCCAGCCCAGGATCGTCCGCGCGCGGGTGATATCCGGCTGCCGCGTCTGCGGATCGCCCTTGATGCGCGAATCCTCCTGGTACACCAGCCCGCCGGGATTTTGGGTCATCTCGCTCACCAGCGTCGCCAGCTCGCGCATGTTCATTTCGTTGGGATTACCGATATTCACCGGATCGTTATAGTCGCTCATCAGCAGGCGGTAGATGCCTTCGATCAGGTCGCTGACGAAGCAGAAGCTGCGCGTCTGCAAGCCATCACCGTAGATCGTCAGCGGCTCGCCCCGCAGCGCCTGCCCGATGAAGTTCGGGACCACGCGCCCGTCGTCCAGCCGCATGCGCGGGCCGTAGGTATTGAAGATGCGCACGATGCGCGTATCGACGCCATGCGCGCGGTGGTAGGCCATCGTGATCGCCTCGGCAAAACGTTTGGCCTCGTCATACACGCCTCGTGGCCCGATCGTGTCCACGTTCCCGACGTAGGTTTCGACCTGCGGGTGCACCAGCGGATCGCCGTAGATCTCCGAGGTAGACGCGATCAGGAAGCGTGCACCTTTGGCTTTCGCCACGCCAAGCGCGTTGTGCGTGCCCAAAGACCCAACCTTGAGCGTCTGGATCGGGTACGTCAGGTAATCGATCGGGCTGGCAGGCGACGCGAAGTGCAGCACTGCGTCCACCGGCCCGTCGATGTAGATGTAATTGGTCACGTCGTGCTTCACGAACTGGAAATCGTCGCGCCCGGCCAGGTGCACAATGTTGTCCACTTTGCCGGTCAGCAGGTTATCCATGCCGATCACAGAATGGCCTTCTGCCAGGAAGCGGTCGCACAGATGCGACCCCAAAAAACCGGCGGCCCCGGTGATTAGTACACGCATAGCATCTCTCGTCCGTATTGATTAGAAGCGAATGGGTTCAAGAGGAGTGTAACAGCACTTAGGAGTCACGCCAATGCCCCATTCCGGCGCAACCCTCACGCTAGCCTGACTGAAGCTGCTCCAGCTTACGGCTAAACGTGTCCTCAAAGATGCCAAATGCGCGATCGTCGTAGAGGCAGACAATGACTTGTTCCAGATTTTCGAGGTCTTCGTAGGTGTAATCCAGAATCACGCGCAGCATGACGTCTGCGCACGCTTCCAGGGGATAACCGAACACGCCGGTTGAAATCGCGGGGAACGCGATGCTGTGCAGGCCGTTTTCTTCGGCAAGATCGAGGCTGGTGCGCACCGCGCTGCCCAGCTTGCCCGATTCGCTGCCCTCGCCCATGCGCGGCCCGACCGCATGAATGACGTGTCGCGCGAGCAGATTGCCGCCGCCCGTGATCACGGCGCTGCCCACTTCACAGTAGCCAATGGCGAGGCATTCCACCTGGATATCCGGCCCTCCCTTGCGCCGGATCGCGCCCGCGACGCCCGCGCCCAAAATCAGCTCGGAATTCGCGGCGTTGACGATCGCGTCCACGTCCAGATCGGTGATATCACCCTGCATCAGCGCCACCACGACGCCGTTCACGGTTGCCCGCATGGTGTCCTCCCCTGGCTGCTTGCACCTGACTGCATTACACCATCACTCGGCGGCGGGGTCAACCGGACGTGCGTACTGTCTCGCGTGCAGCAGCAGCGCCAGCAGTACGAACAACACGAAGGCCAGATTGATCGAGAAGTAGCCCACGTCTACCAACCCGTGCCCCAACATATCCGCCATGCTGCCCGCCAGCCCCAGCACCAGCGCCAGCAGCGCCGGATCGGTCACGTGCCGTCGCAGCCGCACGATCCCGCGCCAGAAGACCGCCTGGAACGCGATCCCCAGTCCGACGCCCACCACGCCCAGATTCACCCAGTAGTTCAGCAGAATATTGTGCGGCACGGAGAGGTTCGGCTCCTGCCACGCTTCCGCCAGCAGGTAGCGGCTGCGATACTGGTACAGGAACTGGTCCAGCCCGGCCCCGGTGACAGGATGCTCGCGGATCAAATTCAGCGAGCTGAACCACAGCCGCGTGCGGAAAAAGGCCGTGTCTCCGGTCAGGTCGCCCAATCGTGGCAGCGCCAGCGACAGCAGCACCAGCGCGATCACCGCCACGACCGCCAGCCCGGCCAGCGGAACCAGCGCGCGCCGCCCCTGCCACAGCAGGATCATCACCGCAGCCGCCGCAGGCAGCCCCAACAGGATCGCGCCCCGGCTCTGGCTGAGCAGCACCGCCAGCGCCATGATCGCGGCGCTTCCCCCACCGAACGCCCGCCGCCAGACGGTGGTCGGCAGCACAGCATACGCTGCCGCGAACGGCAGGCAGCGCCCCAGATACAGTCCGACGCCATTGGGCGAGCCGTACACGCCGATCAAGCGGCGCGTGCCTTCTTCCGCCTCGACGACCGACTGCCCCGTGAAGTACAGGTACAGCCCTACCACGGCCACCGCCAGCCCGGTGAACACCATCGTGTCGGACAACCAGAACAGATCCCGGTGTTCCAGCTTCATCAGCCGCAGCACGGCGTAAAAGGC
Source organism: Aggregatilinea sp. (assembly GCF_036822615.1). Taxonomy (NCBI): domain Bacteria; kingdom Bacillati; phylum Chloroflexota; class Anaerolineae; order Aggregatilineales; family Aggregatilineaceae; genus Aggregatilinea; species Aggregatilinea sp. The sequence continues at coordinate 87,804 of NZ_DAISHJ010000012.1, forward strand.
GACCGGCTCCAGTATGATCACGCGGAAGTAGTGCACCGCCGGGCTGCGCTGCGCCGCCCAGGCCAGCGAAATCGCGCCCAGCACCAGCCATGCCGCCGCGAGGCCGTCCAGCGCCGTCAGCCGAGGCAAAATACGCATTGTGCGCCCGGCCTGCCGCGCCTTCGCCCAATCGACCACCAGCCGCGCCCCCACCGCCAGCGCCGTGATCACGAGATAGACCTCGACCGTCGCAAACGCGCGGAACAGTAAATCCAGCTTCGACAGGAAAAACGCCGACCAGAAGATCACCAGCATCGCGCCCAGCACCGGGCGGTTGAAGATCAGCACGAACAGAATGACCAGCGCCGCCAGCGTCACCACGAACGCGGGTGACAGCGACGCAATGCCTGCCGTGATCAGCGTCAGGATCAACGCGGGCGGATCGCGCCGCAGCAGCGACGGCACGGCGTCGTTGAGCGTCAGCAGCAGCCCCACCAGCGCCACGAACGACACGAACAACCCCAGCAGCCATTCCAGGCTGCGTCGCAGCGACTCCGGCGTCGGCGGGCGCACACG
>NZ_DAISHJ010000013.1:0-30735 GCF_036822615.1 Aggregatilinea sp.
CGCAGCCGTCGTCCCCCGCCGCGGAGCCGGGATCGCCGGACGCCGCGCCCGCGCCCGCGCACGACGAGCCGGAAGACGTTTTCCCCGCCGCGACCATGCTGGTGGACGACCTGACCACGCTGCTGGCCTATTTGCAGGTCGAGCAGACGCCCGCCGAAAAAGAGCGGCTCTACGAGCGCCTGCAAATCGACCTCGCGCCGCACTGGTTGGGCGGCAGCCACCCGGCGCGGGTGGCCCTGCTGGTTAATCTGGCGGGCGGCATGGGTCTGGCGGCCAGCGAAGGCGGCGTGCTAAAACCTGTACCCACCAATGCGCGGCGCTGGCTCGACCAGGGACGGCCCCGCCAGGTGCGGGCGCTGGCCGAAGGCTGGCGCGAAAGCACGCTCTATAACGATCTGTGGCATACGCCCGGCCTCCAACCGGAGGATACCGGCTGGCGCAACGATCCGCTGCTGGCGCGCCAGACCGTGCTGACCTATCTGGAGATGGTCCCACCGAACGACTGGTGGGAAGTAGAGGATCTGGTCAGCGCCGTGCGCACCGACGATCCCGACTTCCAGCGCCCCGCCGGGGAGTACGAAAGCTGGTACATCCGCGACGCGGCGACCGGGAACTATTTGCAGGGCTTCGAATCGTGGGATCGCGTGGATGGCGCGGTGCTGCGCTTCATCCTGACCGGGCCGATGCACTGGCTGGGCCTGATCGATCTGGGCGACGATGGCGTGTTTGCGCGGCTGACGATCTACGGGCGGGCTGTGTGCGGCGAGACCGACTGGCCCGATCCGCAGGACGAGCGCACTCCGGCGACGATCCAGACGGACGGCACGATCCTCGTGCCGCGCGCCGCCAACCGCTACGAGCGTTTTCAGCTCGCGCGCATCACCGACTGGCGCAGCGCGGGCGATCCGTACACCTACGCGATGTCGGTCGCCTCGCTTCAGCGGGCGGCGCGGCAGGGCCTCAAGCCGGACGCGATCCAGGCATTTCTCAAGCGGGCCAGCGGCGACGCCGTGCCCGAGCCGGTGACGCGGATGCTGGCCCAGTGGGGCGCGATGGGCAAAGCGGACGTGCAGATGTCGCAGGCGACGATCCTGCGCACGTCCACGCCCGAGGCGCTGAAAGTGATCCTTGAAACACCCGAGCTGCGCCGGTATCTTGGCGCGGCGCTTGGCCCTACGGCGGTCATCGTGCGGGCCGGGCAGGAAGACGACCTTGCGGCTGCGCTGCAACAGCGCGGCATTCTCGTGGAGCGCGACTCGTAAATGGTGAAAACAACCGGTCCGGCCCGTCTCGCGGGCACGACTTCGATCCCACAATCGCTGCTGGATACCTTCGCCGCCGTCTATCCGGGCCGCACGCCGGACGTGATCGCGCGCGCGCCGGGGCGGGTCAACCTGCTCGGCGGGCACGTGGATATCCACGAAGGATTGGTGCTCAACATCGCCATCGACCGCGACATCTGGCTGGCGGCGGCGCGTGGGGACGGCGACCGGGTGCGGCTGCACGCGGCCAATCTGGACACCTCGACGGCATTCTCGCTGGCCGGGGTCGAAGCGCACCGCACGCTCGACGGCGACGATCTGCCGCGCTGGGCGGGATACGCGGCGGGCGTGGCCTGGGCGCTCCAGCGGCTCGGCCTGGACGTCAGCGGCATCGACGGCGTGATCCAGGGCAGCGTGCTGATGCGCGCCGGGCTGAGTTCGTCGGCGGCGGTCGAAATCGCCTATGGCCGGGCGTGGCAGGCGTTGGGCGGCTGGACCGTCAACCCGCACGATCTGGTGCTGGTGGGGCAGGCTGCCGAGCGCGAATACATGGGCCTGGGCACGGGCGTTCAGGACCAATATACGGTCGTGCACGCGCTTCAGGATCACGCGCTGACGCTCGACTGCCGCACGCTGGAACACAGGCACAACGCCTTCACCGACCACGCCAAAGTCGTCATTTGCGACACGAACACCCGCCGCGAGCTGGTCGGATCCAGCTATAATACCCGCGCCCGCGACGCGCATGACGCCGCCGCGATCCTGCGCGAGATCGATCCGGCGGTCAAGACCCTGCGCGATGCGAGCATGCAGCACCTGGACGACGCCCGCGCGCGCCTCACGCCGGACCAGTTCCGGCGCGCCAAGCACGTCATTACCGAGATCGCCCGCGTGCGCGACGGCGCGGCGGCGCTCGACGCCGGAGACAGCGCCGGGCTGGGCGCGCTGATGAACGACTCCTACTGGAGCGCCCGCGACGATTACGGCAGCAGTTCGCCCGCGCTGGACGCGATGTGGCAGGCGGCATCGTCACACCCGGGATGCCACGGCGCGCGCTACAGCGGCGGTGGCGAGGCGGGCGCGATTGTGGCGCTGGTCGATGAGGATGCCGTGGAAGAATTCATCGCGCAGACCGCGAGCGCATATACCGCGTCCAGCGCGCACGTGGGCAGCCTGTTCGCGGTCGAAGCGGCCCAGGGTGCAAGCGTGCTGGACTGAACACCGCACTAGGCGGTAAGGAGGGACGGCTGGGGGGCCATATGTCGCCATCCAATGCACAGGATTACGCGAGCAAATGGACAGAATTCACCCGCTTGAGCACCACGCAGGATACGCTGGCGCGCGAGCGAGGACGGCTGCGGCGCTGGCTGCTGCTGCCTTATGTCGCATTTGTCATTCCGATCGACGATCCCGCCGTGCGCGCCCGGCTTTTGACGTGGCAGCAGGCGTTGGCCCCGTGGCTGAACTATACGATGGCCCCGGATCAGCTTCATATTACGCTGCACCACGCGGGAACGCTGCGCCACAGTTTGCTCAAGGGGCTGCCGTATACGTGGCGGCGAGGGGCGCTTCCCGCGCTGGCCCGTCGCGCCCAACCGACGCTGCAAGACTTCAACCGGTTTACGGTGCGGCTCGGCCCGTTGAATTCATTCCCGAACGCGCTGTTTGCCGAGGTTCATGACGACCGCGAATGCCTGCGGGCGATGCGGCTCAAGCTGCGCCGCTCGCTGCCGGTTCAGGCGCGCCCGCCGTCGGCGTGGTCCTACCTGCCGCACGTGACGCTCGGGTTTTGGGGCAAACAGCCCGCCGCGCCGCTGGTCGATTTGATGGAGACGTTCCGCACCGTAGACCCAATCGAGTGCGAAGTGCGGCGTGTGAAGTTCACCATTTACGAGCGCGATACCCTGCCGTCCAGCACCGACTTGCTCTCTGCCGCACGCGAAACGGTGATCGCGGAATTTACCCTTCAGGAGCGGCCTGACTGAACGACCTGCCTCCTGCCAGGAAGGATTTACTCCATGCAGGATCCTATCCCTGCTCCTAACGCACCTGCGGCTGGCGCACCCCAACGGTCGCTCGCCTCGCGCATTGCGGCGCGTCTGGCGGCGGTCGCCGTCGGGCTGATCATGGCGTGGCTGCTGCTCGAAGTGCTGCTGCGCGTGCTGTTCTTTTCGCTGCCTCCCAAACTCCAACTGGGTCTGGAGCACGTCAAAATCACGCCTTTCAGCGACACACGCCTGATGCCCGATCCGCTCTGGCAGGCGGATATCGACTACCTGACCATCGCGCGGCCCGTGACCGACTTCGACCAGTACGGCAGCGCCGACGTGCATTTTAAGGTCAACACGGCGACATTATGGGGCCAGCGCGGCGCATTCCGCACCACGCAAGACGCCGTCGATCGCTACGTGGATGGCGTGGCCGTGGGCGACTCGTTCACGTTCTGCTTCACCGATGATGCGGACTGCTGGGTGCAGGAGCTTGCCACGATCACGGATCGCAACCTGATCAACCTGGGCGTGGTCAGCACGGGATCGGTCAGTCATCTGCGCATATTGGAGGCCTTCGGCGCGCCGCTCAAGCCGCCGCTGGTGCTGTGGCAGTGGTACGGGAACGACGCCAACGAGGATTACGGCCTCGCCCGCCTGCGCGACGAAACGCCCGCGCTCTCCGAAGACGCCGGAAACACGTCGTCGCGCTCGTGGCCGGACGAGAACTCGGCGGTATACGTGACGATTAAGCTGATCACCGGGCACGACGACGAATACGAAGATTCGCTGCAGTTCCTCGATCCGAAGACCGGCGTCGAGGGGAGCATCCGGCTTGCGTTCGGACGGCCCTACCTGTGGGGCGCGTTCGACCTCTCGCTGCCTGCCAATGCGTACGGCTGGCAGCGCAGCCAGCAGGCGCTGCGTGACGCGCAGTCGCTGGTCGAAACGTGGGACGGATCGCTGGTCGTACTGCTGATGCCCACCAAGGAGCAGGTCTACCGCACCCTCGCGGAGCCGTTGGTCGGCGCGGATCACATGGCGCTGCTGGACGACAATTACGCCGCCATGCTCGACTTCTGTGCACAGGCCGATCTCACCTGCATCGACCTGCTGCCCGTGTTCCAGACACACGCCAAAGCCGGGGAACAGCTTTACTACACGACCGACATCCACCTCAACGCGGCAGGCAACGCCGTGCTTGCGGATGCCCTGGCCGAGTGGCTCGACGCGCATCCTGAAATTTTCTCTGCCACGCCCTAACGCGGAAGCCCGCCAGGGCGCTGCCCCTGTGACCCAACTAAAAAACGCCGGAGCGTTACGCAACGCCCCGGCGTTTTTGCATTTCGTGTTCCACTACGTGTGCCTGAAGACAGGACAGGTTTATAACCTGCCCGCCTTTGTTTTCGCCTTTTGCCTTGACCAACAACTAAAAACTAACGACTAAAAACTGCTTTACTCCGCCTGCCGCATCGCGTCCTTGATCGACACCAGCGGCCACATCGGCAGGATGTCCATCGTCTGATCGTCGCGGTAGCCGTGAATGTAGCGGAAGTAGCCCGCCGCCGCGATCATCGCCGCGTTGTCCACGCACAGCTTCATCGGCGGCACGCGCACCGGGACCGGGCTGCGGTCGTTCATCGCGGCGCGCAGCGCCTGGTTCGCGCTCACGCCGCCCGCGATCCAGATTTCCGTCGCGCCGTGTTCCCGGGCCGCGTGCACGGTCTTATCGACCAGCACGTCCACCACCGCCGCCTGAAAGCTCGCCGCCACGTCCGGCACGTTGACGTCGTCGCGGCGCTGCGTGGAGGTCATGCCTTCGCCCTTCGGCGGACGCGGCCCCTCGTGCGGAGGCTGGACGGCGCGCAGCACGGCGGTCTTCAGGCCGGAAAAGCTGAAGTTATACCCCTCGCCGGACAGCGCGCGTGGAAAGTGGTACGCGGTGGCATTGCCCTCGCGCGCGGTACGCTCGATCACCGGGCCGCCCGGATAAGCCAGCCCCAGCAGCCGCGCCACCTTGTCGTAGGCTTCGCCCGCCGCGTCGTCGATGGTGCTGCCCAGCACGGTGTATTCGCCGTGCCCCGTGATCAGCACGATCTCGCTGTGCCCGCCGGACACGATCAGGCACACCACCGGGAACGTGATCGGCGTCTCGCGCTCGATCAGCCACAGCGAATAGACGTGGCCCTCCAGGTGATTCACGCCCACGAGCGGCAGGCCGCGCCCCAGCGCCAGCCCCTTGGCATAATTCACGCCCACCAGCAGCGATCCGGCCAATCCCGGCCCGCGCGTCACGGCCACCGCGTCGATGTCGTCCAGCGTCACGCCCGCGCCGTTGAGCGCCTGCTTGACCACGGCGCTGATCGCTTCGATGTGCGCCCGCGAGGCGAGTTCGGGGAAGACGCCGCCGTACTGCGCGTGCAGGTCGATTTGTGACGCGACGACGTTCGACAGCATGGTATGCCCATCCACCACCACTGCCGCGCTGGTTTCGTCACACGAAGATTCGATACCCAGAATCGTTGTCATAGCTCATTCCAACTACGTTGAGATGTCGATGTGTTTGTGGAGAGAGAATAGATCGCCGGAGGGGGTCACGTCAACCCTTTGCGACGGAGGCGCGCAGGATCAGTTTGCGCAAGTTCACCAACTTTTAAGGGACAAGCCGTCCACGACCTGGAAGTGCGCATCACGTGTCAACAGGGTCAGGCCGTACTGTATGGCAACGGCTGCGATCCAGATGTCGTTTTCAGGGATTGGGCGACCTTTGACACGCAGCACATGCCGGATCTGTGCGTAGTGTTTGGCCGTCACGGTACTAAGCTCAGGATCACACTCTCAGACACCAGATCGTCAACAATTTTCGTGTTCTCTGCGACACGCCCGGAGTTGGCCGCGCCGTAGTACAACTCGCCAATCACGATGGCGGGAATATACAGTTCATCATCTGGCTGTAAGAGACCCAGGAATCCGGGATTCTTCTTCTGAAGTGCGACGATGGCATTGGTATCGAGCAGCTTACCACTCATCAGGGTTTATCCGCTCGAGGTCTTCCATCGCCTGTTCCATGCGCTCGATGTCCTCCAACGGAATGCGTCCGGCGAACTTCAACAGCGCCTCGACAGATGCGCCGCGTGGGCGCTCCAGGTCCTGCACAAACTCGAGAACCTTCTGCTGCTGGTCTGTATCCAGCCGGGATACGCGGTCGATAATTTGCTGTGCGAGTGTGGCAAACATACGCCCTCCTCGGTTGTGCTTTACCTTCCTGCGTTTTAGTGAAGGAAACCGGGCGATCAGGTCGCCCGGCATCAGTCGCTTTCCAGGGACGGCTTGCGATTCTGGAACATCAGCCCGAAGCCGCGCCGCGTCACCAGATAATCGTGGCCGGGATCGGCTTCGAACAGGCGCTTGCGCAGGCGGCTGACCAGCGCGTCGATCGTCTGGTCGGTCACGTCCTCGTCCGATCCCCACACGTGCTCGCAGATCTCCTCGCGCGTGACGATACGCCCCGCGTTTTCGACCAGCAGCGCCAGCAGTGAAAACTGGTTGGGGCTGAGCGGCGGGTAGAGCGGCACGCCGCCCACGCTGACCCGCGCCGCGTCCACGTCCAGATCCAGGCCGGGCGTGGTCACCTTGACCAGATCGATCTGCGCGGTGGTGGCCGGATCGTCGAACACCCACTGGCACACCTGCGCGAACGACACCACGTCCCCTGCGCGCAGGCGATACTGTTCGCCGGGCTGCAAGCGCCGCCCGTTAACGAACGTGCCGTTGGTGCTGCCCAGATCTTCGAGGAAGATATTCAGGTGATCGCGGGTGAGGCGGGCGTGCAGGCGCGAAATCCCGGTGCTGTCGAGCACGTAGTTACAATCGCGCGACCGCCCGATCTGGTACGGAAACGCGTCCAGCTCGACGGCTTTTCCGGCGTGATCGCCGTCTTGAATCAAAAAACGTTGGCTTGAAGGCATCTTTCTATTTCCTGCCGAGTGCCAAAAGAGAGTCTTGTGTGCCTAGTATCCGGTAAGAGCGCGCCGGGCTTCTGGATGCTTCTACAACGACATCCCAACGCCGGGCTGATGTGACGTCCGGCGCTTGTCAGGCGTTACCCTACGGATGGCTGACGCCTCTATGATACGTCGGTTTCGTCTTCTTCGCCCATCTCCAATTCAAGCTCCCCGGCGGCCCCCAGCCCGATGCGGCCTTCCAGCCGGGCCAGCGCATCGCGTAGGAGCTGCTGGCGCAGGCTGCTGGTCACGTCGCCGCGCGTACGCTCCAACACGCCGCGCACGGTATCGGTCCGGCGGCGCAGCCCGCCCGTGATCGCGTCGGGGAAATCGAACGTGATCAGCACGCCGTAGATGGCATCCATCGCGGCCAGCAGGCGCTCGGCTTCGTCGGAGTGGCCCTGGCGCAAAATGTCGAGGATCTGGCGGCGCAGCTCGGTCGCGGCCTCGGCCATACCGTTCAGGTACGTCGCGGCGTCCACGTCCAGCGTTGCAGGCGTGGGCAGCGCCTCGCCGCGCACCAGCGCATACGTCGCGTTCGCCTCGACGAACTCCTTCAACGCGTCCTGGGTGTAGCCGGAATAATACAGATCCGGGTAATCGGCGACGGCGGCGCGCATCTCGTCGGCGGACTGGCGGGCGGTGTCCAGGCGCTGCTGGGCCTCGTCCCATTCGCGGCGGTGCACGGCGCGGATCGCGTTGGCGCAGTAGCGGATCAGCGTGCGCGACTGGTTGATCGCGGCGTCACGGGCGGCGTTTTTGGCTTCAAACGTAGCGCGGATGCCTTCCGCGATGGTGTCGATGGCTTCGTAATTGGGATTACTCATTTTCCGGCTCGCCTTCAGGAGCATCACCCGGCTCGTCCGAGTCGGTGCGAATGGTGCGGAACAACTGGTCGGCCAGGGAGGGCGAGCGCGCAGGCAGCACGATCTCGCCGTGCTGCTGCTCGTACCGCGCGATGTTTTCCTGCAGCGCGCGCAGCAGCATCTTGGCGTTGGCGGGCGTCAGCACCAGCCGCGAGCGCACGCGCGCTTTGGGCACGTTGGGCAAAATCTGCGCGAAGTCGAGGAAGATCTCCCACGGTGAGTGCGAGATTATCGCAAAATTGGCGTAGGTGGCGGGCAGATCGGCGGGAATTTCGAGATTAAGCTGGCGCTTTGCGCCCTGCGCGGGCGGCTTGCTCGGTTCGGTCATACGTGGAGCCTTTCATCGATGCCCAGGCGGGCAGCCAAATAACAGGCACTTACAGGATAAGAAACAGCCGTGAAGGCGAACCCGTCCGGCTGTCTGGTCGAGCAATAGCAATCACCTTCGGGCCGTGCGCCGGCTTAGAAGGGCAGATCCTGCGCGTCGTCGGGATAACCACCGCCCGCACCCTGATCCATGCCCATCGCATCGCCGCGCTGGCCCAGGAACTGCACGTCCTGCGCGGTCAATTCGAGCGTGGCGCGCGGCTGGCCGTCCTGGCCCGCGTACGCCGACGCATCGACCGTACCGGTCACCATAATCTGCATGCCCTTGTGCACGTACTGGTTCACGGTTTCGGCCAGCGCGCGCCAGGCCGTAACCCGGAACCACGTCGTCTGCTCGCGCCGCTCGTTGCTGTTGCGGTCGGTCCAGCGCCGCGACACCGCCACGCTGAAATCGCATACCGCCACGCCACTCTGTGTATAGCGCATTTCAGGCTCGCGCCCAACGTTACCGATAATGATCGTGTACTGGTACCCGGCCATCGTCTGCTCCTTCCGCCGTGTAATGCTAGTGGGGATGATAGGTGAAGTACGCTCACCTGTCAAAATGAGTTGGTAAATTATAGCGTAATTAGAACGTTTGTTCAAATTTCAATGATGTTTTTTGGCGCTGTGCCCGCTTTTGGCGATTTTGACAACTATACGTTTTGAGTCGGCTGGTGTATCCTCCAATCATCAAATGATCATATGATCATATCAATGATGCGATCTTAGCCTATTGATTTTATTCCGTCCGACTCTTAGTGCCTGGGCCTGCCGCTCCCCAAGAGGAAATCGACCATGACCATTGACGCGCAATCCCCCGACTATTTCCTGGACAGCTTCCCCCGCGATGAGTTCCCGCAGTACGTCTGGGACCCGCGCCCGGAGGGGTTACCCGCCGAGGCGTGGACCACCGAAACCACTCATCGCGACGGGCAGCAGGGCGGCATCCCGCTGACGACCGAATCGAGCCTGACGATTTACGACATCCTGTGCCGCTTCACGGGCAGCAGCGGCGCGATCCGGCAGGCGGAGTTTTTCGTCTACCGTCCCTCGGACCGGGCCGCGCTCGAAGGCGCATTGGAGCGCTACCAGGACGGCGCGCCCATCCAGCCGACGACCTGGATTCGCGCCGCGCGTAAGGACGTCGAACTGATCGGGGCGCTGGGCGTGCGCGAAACGGGCATGCTCGCGTCCATCTCGGACTACCACACCTTCCACAAGTTCAATCCCGGCGGGCGCGAACAGGCCGCCAAGACCTACCTGGACGCGGTGCGTATGGCGCTCGATGAGGGCATCCGCCCGCGCCTGCACCTGGAAGACGCCACCCGCGCGCCCATCGATTTCATCGAGTACTTCGTGAACGCCGTGCAGGAGATCTGCGCGCCGTCCGGTGTGCGGCCCAAGTTCCGCGTCTGCGACACCATGGGCCTGGGCCTGCCCTACGACGATGTGGAACTGCCGCGCAGCATTCCGCGCATCTTCAAGCGGCTGCGCGCGCTCGGCCTGGAGCCGGAAGAACTCGAATTCCACCCGCACAACGATACGTGGCTGGTCGTGCCCAACTGCCTCGCCGCCGTGCGCGAAGGCTGCGCCGCGATCAACGGCACGTCGCTGGGCAAGGGCGAGCGTACCGGCAACGCCCCGCTGGAAGCCGTGCTGCTGCACCTGATCGGCATGGGCTACTTCAAGGACGGCAAGCCCGATTTCACCGCGCTGAACGATCTGGCCGACTTCTACGCCAGCATGGGCGAGGGCGTTCCGGCCAAGTATCCGCTCTATGGCCGCGACGCGCACCGCACCCGCGCGGGCATCCACGCCGACGGGCTGAACAAGTTCTGGTGGATGTACGCGCCGTTCAACGTGCCCGCGCTGCTGGGGCGTCCGCTGGAAGTCTCGCTGACCAAAGACAGCGGCCTCGCCGGGCTGATCTTCGTCATCAAGCAGCACCTGGGCATCGATCTGGCGAAGGACGATCCCGGCCTGCAAAGCGTCTACGACTGGATGGTGTCTGAGTTCGATCACGGGCGGCAGACGGCGATCGAGTGGGAGGAACTCGCCCCGGTCGTGGCGCAGTCGTTCGGCGTGGCGATTGGCGACTAGCAGGGAACAGGGGTTTGGGATTAGAGATCGGGGAAAAGTACCTCACTCCGGCAGCAAATCCCGATCCAGGGTGTCTTGTAGGGGCGGGTCTGTTACCCGCCCATTTTTGTGCGCCGTTACCCCTTTTTCGCCCAAAGGTCCGGTGATACACGTATCGTGTTTTTGTAGGGGGCGTATCGCAATACGCCCCTACGAACGTCCGATCCAGAAACGATCCGTTTCACGGGGCGTTTTCCACCACACGATCCGTAGGGGTAGAGCTTGCTCTACCCGGCTTTGTTGACAACGGGCGATGCAAGCATCGCCCCTACGAAAGGCAGAGTCGTCTGTCGCGCCGCTGAATGCTTAACTTGCTGTATATGGGGCGCATAACAATACGCCCCTACGACGACCCCTCTACACCACCCAACAAAAAACGGGCGGCCCCCATACCGGAAACCGCCCGTGCATGTCCGTATGAATAGATCCGCGCTTATCGCCGCGCCTCTAACTGCTCGGCCAGCAGCCGCTGGATCGCCTGTGCGTCGCCCTTGCCGCGCAGCGCCCGCATCACCTTGCCCATCAGGAACTTGATCAGCTTGTCTTCGCCCGCCAGATAGCGCGCGACCTCGTCGGGATTTTCGTCCAGCGTCGCCCCGACCGCCTCCGCCAGCACGCTTTCGTCGCTGACCTGCGCCAGCCCGCGCTGCTCGACCAGCGCCGCCGGATCGCCGCCCTCGGCGTAAATCGTCTCCATGAGCTGCTTGGCGACGTTGTGATTGATCGTGCCCTGCTGCACCAGCGTCACCAGCTTGGCGAGCGCCTGCGGCGTCAGCTTGATCCCGCCGATGTCCTCGCGCTCGCGGCCTTCCTGGTTCATCAGCCGGAACAGGTCCCCGGTGATGTAATTCGCTACCTGCTTGGCATCGCCGCCCGCCTGTACCGCCGCCTCGAAGTACTCCGCGACGGCCCGTTCCGCGACCAGCACCACCGCGTCGTAGCGCGTCAGGCCCAGCGCCTCGATGAAACGTGCTTCCTTCGCGTCGGGCAGTTCCGGCAGCGCCGCGCGGACGCGCTCCACCCACTCGCGGCTGATCTCCACAATTGGCAGGTCCGGCTCCGGGAAATAGCGGTAGTCGTCGGAGCTTTCCTTGACGCGCTGCACGACCGTCACCTGCCGGGCTTCGTCCCATCCCATCGTGGCCTGCTGCACCTCGCCGCCCGAATCCCAGACTTTCGCCTGCCGTGCGATCTCGTACTCCGTGCCGCGCGTCAGGGCGCGGATGCTGTTCAGGTTCTTGATCTCGGTGCGCGTGCGCAGCTCGTCGGAACCAACCGGGCGCACGCTGACGTTCGACTCGAAACGCAGCACGCCCTTGCTCATGTCGCCGCTGTTCACGCCCAGGTACTGCAAAATCGTGCGCAGCTTGCGCGCGTAGGCTTCGGCCTCGTCCGCGCTGCGCATATCCGCCTCGGACACGATCTCCAGCAGCGGCACGCCCGCGCGGTTGAGGTCCACGAGGCTGTGCGCGCCTGCGTGCGTCAGCTTGCCCGCGTCTTCTTCCAGGTGCGCGCGGCGAATCCCGATGCGCTTGGTCGAGCCGTCCGGCAGATCGATGTCCAGCCAGCCATTGATCGCCAGCGGATACTCGAACTGGCTGATCTGGTAGCCTTTCGGCAGATCGGGATAGAAGTAGCTCTTGCGCGCGAACTGGTTGAAGGCGGGGATCTCGCAGTGCAGCGCCAGCCCTACCATCAGCGCAAACTCGACCGCCTGCTGGTTGATAACCGGCAGCGCGCCCGGCATGCCCAGGCAGACAGGGCACACGGCGCGGTTCGGCTCGCCGGTGGTGCTGTCCACCACGGCGCAGCCGCAGAACATCTTCGAATGCGTTTCAAGCTCGGCGTGAACTTCCAGGCCGATCACGGGTTCGTAGGCGGTCATGAGCGGATCTCGTTTTGGTCGCGTGTGGTCACTAGACTTGCGGATTCCGCCTAGAGCATAGCGCAGTTAGGGGCAAAGCTCAACGCCGCCGCGTTGTCGAAAATGACATAATCACTCGTCATCAAGAGGCGATTTAATGAAGTCTAGGAAAGCTTTTGCTTCACGAGAAAGAAATGGTCGATTATCCGTAGGCGGCAGCACGCGAGGTGTAGGAACAATGTTTGTAAGAAGACCCCATTGATGCAAATCGTGAACCATCTGAAATACCATGCTCATCCGTCCCTGCATTTCAGGATAAGTACTCTCCACAAGAGGCATGAGTCGATCTTGCTGGCTTGCTAGCGTTCGCCAGCCTGGATTAACAAGACGAAGTTCGGGGATGTCTTGTCCACTAGCAAACAGTGCGAGAATTTTGATGTGCCACTCCGTCAATCTATCTAGCCATTCAATGAATATCTTCTGCTGAATATCATCAGGCGCATTAGGTAAAGCAGCATTCAAGACAGCATTGCGTAATGCGCGCCGTTTCTCCTCTCGATGGGCCATAAGGGCTATACGCGTAGCATGAAGTAGTGTCGTAACAAACGACTCGTTATTTGGAAGTTCCTCGATCTTAAAGCTATCTACTTTCTCCTCTAATGTCCTCAGCCCATCAGCAACGGACTTCATCCACTCCGCTTGGCGTTTTTCGAGGGGTGGGGCAATGATAAAAGCAAAAACCTCTGCCGCAGGTCCTCCAAGCACGGGAATCATCGAAGTCACTGCTTTGAGCGCCATATGTCCCGCATCGCCCACACTTTGCTCTGGCACCTCGTATCGATCTTCGTCTGTCATCGCCGTTTCCTTTCGCTGAATGGTTCTGTTTTCAGCATAATACAAAATCATGCTGTTACAAAGAACTAGCTTACATATAAGAAATGCCTCAAAAACCCCTGGCCGCGCTTTACGTTCCCTGCCCGATCCGCTACAATCGGCGGTAACAGAAGCGAACAGGGTAGGAAGCAGACCACTATGGCGATACGTCCCATTATTTATCCCGATAATCCCATCTTGCGGAAGCGCGCATACAAGGTGACGAACATCGCCGATCCGGTGCTGCAAACGCTGATCGACGACATGATCGAAACGCTGATCGACGCGCCCGGCGTGGGACTCGCCGCGCCGCAGGTGGCCGTCAGCCAGCGTGTGATCGTCGTGCGCCTGCCGGACGATGAAGAATCGAAGGAAGAATACGGCGATCAGGCCGGTATTCTGTACGTCGTCATCAACCCCGAAATCGTGCGCGAATCGCGCGAGACGATAGACGGCATCGAAGCGTGCCTGTCCATCCCCGGCTATTACGGCGAGGTCGAGCGTAAGACGGCGGTAACCGTGCGCGGCGTGGACCGCAACGGCAAGGAAATCCGCATCAAGGCGAAGGACTGGCTGGCGCGCGTCTTCCAGCACGAGATCGATCACCTGGATGGCGTGCTGTATATCGATCACGCCAAGCGTATGTGGCGCGTCCGTGAAGACGAGGAATACGACGAGGAAATCTCGCTGCGCAGCGAGCCTGCCGAGGTCGAATCGGGCGAATAGCCGCGCCGCATTTTCAGTCATACCATCAAAAAACGCTCCGGTGTCGTCGTGACCCGGAGCGTTTTTCGTTCGCCGTAAAGCAGCGCGATCCGCGCCGCCTCGAACACTCTAGCCGATCGGCGTCAGCGTTTGCAGGTACGATCCGCCGTCCGTCACGCCCTCGACGGCCCAGCCGGTGCGCCCGTCATCGGCGCGCACGCGCCACCACGTCAGACTGTCCGCCAGGATCGGGCCTTCCATGATATTCACTTCCGAGCCTTCCGGCAGTGAAAACAGTACTGCATACGCAGTCCCCGCGCCGCTGCGGACGCGCAGCTCGTCGCCGTCGGTCGTGGTGACCGCCGCGCGCGTGCCCACGGCCAGCACGCCGGATACCGGGGTCACTGTGGGCGGCACGAGCGGCGTAGCCGTCACCGCCACCGGGCCGGGCAGGGTCGCGGTCGGCATAATGGGCGGCTCGCCCAGCAGCGTGAGGGACGCGAAGGGCGTCAGCGTCGGATCGCCCGTCAGCGGCGTGGCCCACACGACGCGCCAGAAGCCCCCGGCCATATCGGTCCACGCGACGAACTCGGCGGGAGTGAGGCTGTCGCCGGTAAAGCGGTGATAGCGGACTTCGACCGGGCCGCCGGAGGAGGAATTGCTCGCAAAGACGTAGCCGTCCGGCGTGCCCCACACCTCGTAAGTATCCATCGGCGGCAGCGCGGCAGCGGCCCCACTGCGATCCACCACCGCCCACGAGGTATTGCCGTCCGAATCGGAGAGCATCACCGCGACCTTACGCCCGTCGTCCACGAACCGCGCGTTCATAGGAATCGTGCCGTCTTGGAAGAAGATCGGGTAGCGGTCGCCCGCCTTGTTCGAGTACATCGCCACGTTAAAGGCCGGACCCGGTCCGACCGGCAGCGTGACGGGGTAGGCGTCGTCGGCGTCCACCCAGATCACTTCGCTGTTCGACAGCAGCACATCGAACCCGCTCTTGCCATACGGACCCTCGTCCCGCACCGTGCCGTCGGTCAGGTTCCAGACCACGCTCAGATATTCCGGTGCGCCCTCGGAGGCGTAATAAACCGGCGCGAACGTGATCAGGCCGGGGAAGGTCGCGGTCTTCATCTGGAAGGTGCGGATGTACGGCAGCACGTTGGACAGATCCTCGCCCAGCGCGGCCACCTCGGCGCTGTTGGCGTCCAGGTGATAGAGGATCGCGCTCGTGTTCATCTCCATCACCACCACTTCCCACGACGGGCGCGTATCCGCCCCGTCGAAGCCGTAGTGATTGATGACGCCAAACGCAAGCTGCGTGCCGTCCTCGCTGAACCCGTACTGTTCCAGCGAGCACCCGAGAACCGGGCCGGACGAAATGTAGGCGGCGATATACACGCCCGCGTAGACGTCGTACACGCGCACGCTGGACGCGCCCGCGTCGTCGGTGAGGCAGGCCGCCAGCAGCCGTCCATCGCGCGAGAACGTCACGTCAATGGGATAGTTCGATGTGCCGGGCGGCAGCGGGAATGCCATTTCGACGGCGGGCGCGCCGTCAGGAAAGACGTGCACCAGTTGGCCGGTTTCGGCGTTGTACGCCCATGCCGACCACGATCCGCCTGCGTAAGCGGTCAGTGTGCCGGGCAGCGGCGCGGCAAGGACGCTCGCCACAGCCATCAGCAGGGCAAGCAGCAGCGGTAGAACTTTGCGCGTCATGAGTGGACTCTCCAACATAAGGGGACATTTTCCTTCTTGGCTGTTCTTATTGTAGAGGAAGACTTTCATTAATTAAGTATGGAAGTTATAAAAACGTGAAAAGCGAGGGACTACCCCTCCAGAAGCGGTAACAACCGGTCCAGAACGGCAGTGAGCGTCTGGTCTGGCACACGATCGATAAACTCGGCCTGCCGCGCATGCCAATCGAGGCTTTTGACCTGATCGGAAAGCACGACCCCCGTCACTTGCAGGCCCTGCGGGAGCGGGACTTCAAAAGGATAGCCCTTGATCCGGCTGGTGACGGGGCACAGAATCGCTAAGCTCGTCTTGCTGTTATAGGCCTGGGGGGAAAGCACCAGGGCAGGACGCCGCCCGGCCTGTTCGTGCCCCTCCTGCGGGTCAAACTGGAGCCAGACGACGTCCCCCCGATCCGGTACATAGGCCATTTACCATGCCTCATTTCCGACCGCCGGGCCGGTCTGGATTTCGCCGTGCAGATTGTCAGGCGTGATCTGGGCCAGCAGTTCGTCCAGCGTGGGCTTAGGGCGGGCCGCAGGCGAGATCACCAGCTTGCCGTCTTCCAGCGAGATTTCGACGAGGCTGCCCGTTCCCAGCCCCGCTTCGTCCGCAACAGCTTTCGGGATGCGCAGGGCCAGACTGTTGCCCCACATCTTGATTTGAGTGACCATATCCAGCCTCCATGTGTCTACATTGTATATACATTATAGGCACGTTCGCCTGGAAGTCCAGCCCTATCCGTCAGCCGGGCAGCGGCCAAGCGCCGCGCGGACGCATTGTGATTTGCCGCACCGCCTTTTATAATCGCCCGGCATGAGCAAACTCTTCTCTCACACCCTGTTCGGATTTCGCCTGCGCACGCTGGCGATCCTCGCGGCACTGGGGCTGGCGGCACTGCTGGCGCTGGCCGCCGACCTGCACTTTCACGGTCAGGTCTACAATCTGTTCTGGAACGTCACGGGCGAGACGAAACCCGCCAAGCAGCTCCTCGGCTTCGGGCAGTACCTCGTGCGCTTCACCCGCCAGCAGCCGGACACGGAACCCTACGCGGCCTTCGAGCACAACAACGTGAATCCGTTCGGCGTGAACACGTTTCTGGAGCAGGAAGTCGAGCCGGAAAAACGCGAGCGTCAGGTCCAGATGATCGCGGACGCGGGCTTCCACTGGATCCGCCAGCAGTTCACGTGGCAGGACATCGAGATCGACCACAAAGGCAATTTCATCGACCGCCGCGAAGGGCGCGACCTCAACCTGGACGGCGTCGTCAGCGCGGACGAAGAGGTCAGCACGTGGGAGAAGTACGACGACATCGTGCGGCTGACGGACGAGTACGGCCTGGAAATCATCGCGCGGCTGAGCACCCCGCCCGCGTGGAGCCAGCCCGAAGGCACGACCAACGGCTTCACTCCGCCCGCCGATTTTCAGGATTACGTCGATTTTGCGACGACCGTCGCCGCGCGCTACCAGGGCCGCATCCACCATTACCAGATCTGGAACGAGCCGAACCTCTACCCCGAATGGGGCGATCAAACGGTCAACGCCGAGGCCTACACCGACCTGCTATGCCGCACGTATACGGCGCTGAAGGCGGTCGATCCTGAGATCGTCGTCATCACTGGGGCCATCGGGCCGACCATCGACCTGAGCGGCACCAACGCCTACGACCTGCTCTATTTGCAGCGCATGTATCAGGCCGGGGCGGGCGACTGCTTCGACGTCCTCAGCGTGCAGGGCTACGGCTTGTGGAGCGGCCCGACCGATCGGCGGCTGCGGCAGGTGACGATCAACTTCCCGCGCCAGGAATGGATCCGCGACATGAT
The DNA here is from genome assembly GCF_036822615.1 of Aggregatilinea sp. Taxonomy (NCBI): domain Bacteria; kingdom Bacillati; phylum Chloroflexota; class Anaerolineae; order Aggregatilineales; family Aggregatilineaceae; genus Aggregatilinea; species Aggregatilinea sp. The sequence goes on from NZ_DAISHJ010000013.1 coordinate 17,625, forward strand.
GGTCGCCAACGGCGACGCGGACAAGCCCATCTGGATCAGCGAAGTGGCCTGGGATCCCGTGCCGTATTCTCCGACGACCATCGCGGACCTGGACCGCTATGGCATCGTCACGATGGACGAAGCGGCAGCGTGGGCCCCGCAGGCTTACGAGCGCGCGCTGGACGAGTGGCCGTGGGTCGGCGTGATGGCGTACTGGTACTTCAAGCCCGCCGACGAAACGAACATCGGCCAGAGCTGGTACTACTTCCGCCTCGTCGAGCCGGACTTCACGCCCACGCCCGTCTATGACGCGCTGAAGGCATACATCACCGGGACGCAGCCCAAGACCATCGGCCCCGGACGGCACGGCACGGTCAGCGGCGCGCTGATTCAGCGGGAAGCGGGCGCGGAATCGCGCACGTACCGCATCGACGGCACGGACGTATCGCTGTGTTACGCCGCGCTCGATACGCCGATGGCCGTTTACATCCAGCAGGGTGACACGAACCCTCATTCCATTACGCTGCCTGCAGGCGAAGAAAGCTGCGTTGCCGTCGCGGAGGATCTCGGCCCCGGCACACATCTGCTCACGCTCACCGCGCCGGAATGGACCGGGCTGGACAGCCTCGCTATCGTGGACCGGACGTGGCGCACTGCGCTGCCGTGGCTGCTGGCGGGTGGATTGGCCGCGTTCGGCATCCTGATCGTGCTCGGCGCGGCAGTGGTGGGGCGCTTCCGCGCATGACCACCGCGCGCGGGCCTCGCTGGACGTTCCCGGCGCTGGCGCTGATCGTGCTGCTCCTGGCGGCGGGGTTACGCTTCCACCTACTCGGCGCGCAGTCGTTGTGGAACGACGAAGGCAACAGCCTGCGGCTCGCGCAGCGCAGCGTGAGCGACCTGATCGACGCGGCGGGCCGCGATATCCATCCCCCCGGCTACTATCTGCTGCTCAAAGCCTGGATCGCGGGCGCGGGCACGACCGAGTTCGCGCTGCGGGCGCTCTCCGCGCTGGAGGGGCTGATCGCCGTCGCGCTGGCAACCGCCCTGGGCCGCGCCCTGTTCGGACGATCCGCCGGGATCGCCGCCGGGCTGCTGGTCGCGCTGAGTCCGCTGGCCGTGTACTACAGCCAGGAAACGCGCATGTACGCCCAGCTCGCGCTGCTGGCCGCCGCGAGCATGTGGATCTTCGTCGTCTGGCTCCGGCGCTTCAGCGCGTTTTTGGACGAAGCTCCCCCTCCCTCGCTTTCTTTGCCGGGCTTTCTTTCGCGGAAAGAAAGCCGCGCTTTTTTCTGGCTTCTCGCTCTGGGACTGTGCAACGCCGCCGGGATGTACACGCAGTACTCGTTCGCGTTCACGCTGGCGGCGCAGGTCGTGTGGCTGCTGGTCTGGAGCGCCGTGCGCCGCCTGGACCGGACCGCGCAGCGCGCCCTGATCGCGTATGGCGCGGCGGGACTGCTGTCGCTGGCACTGTTCCTGCCCTGGCTGCCGACCGCGTGGGATCAGGTGACGACGTGGCCGCGCACGGGCGTTGAGATAGCCGTCAGCGAACAGGTGCGCGCCGTGCTGACGTGGATTACGGTCGGGAACACGGCGGGCACGGTCGGCTGGGCGATTCTGCTGCTCCCGCTGCTGCTGGCGGCGCTCTCGCTGATCCCCCCGCGCGGATCGCGGCGCAGCGCGTACGCATGGCGCGCGGGCCTGCCGCTGGCCTGGGCCGGGATCGGTGCGGCGGCGTTGGTCGCCTCCGGCGCGTACCGCGAAGCGAACCTTAAATTCCTGCTGCCCGCGCAGATCGCGCTGGCGGTGAGTCTGGGCGGCGGATTGTGGCGCGCATGGCATGTCGTGAGCGGACCTTACCCCCGCAGGGGCGTGCAATACGCCCCTACCATAACTCGAATCTTGGTCCTGGCCCTGACCGGCCTGCTGGTCGCCGGGCAGATCGCGGCCCTCGACGCGCTGTACACCGATCCGGCCTACGCGCGCGACGACTACCGCGCGATGGCGGCGCGCATCACGGCGCAGGCACGCTCCGGCGACGCCGTGATCCTCGACGCGCCCAATCAGGCCGAGGTGTTCAGCTACTACTATCACGGCGCGGCGCAGGTCTACGAGCTGCCGCGCGGCCTGGGCGGGGACGACGACGCAACCCGCGCCGAAGTCCGCGGCGTGATCGCGGCCCACGACCGGATCTGGGTGCTGTTCTGGGGCGAGGAGGAGCGCGATCCGCGCCGCGTGGTGCAGGCCACGCTCGACGCGGAGACGTTCCCGGTGCGCTCAACGTGGCACGGCGACGTGCGGCTGGCCGAATACGCCGTGCTGGCGGAACCGCCCGCCGCGCCGGACGTGACGCTGGACGCGCGGTTTGGAGATCGCGTGGCGCTGGACGGCTATGCGCTCAGCAGCGACCGCGCGCTGCCCGGCGACGTGGTCGGCGTGACGCTGTTCTGGCGCACTGACGCACCGCTCGACGGGCGCTACAAAGTCACCGTGCAGCTTCTCGCGCCGGACGGATCGCTGGTCGATCAGCACGACGCGGAGCCGGGCAATAACCAGCGCCCCACCATCGCGTGGGAACCCGGCGAGACCGTGATCGATCTGCACGGGCTGGCCGTGCCGCCGGACGCCCCCTCCGGCGACTACGTGATCATCGTCGGCGTGTATGACGCGGCGAACCCTTCGCAGCGGCTCCCCGTGACCGGCAGCGGCGCGACGGGCGATCACCTCGACCTGGCCGTGCTGCCCGTGCGCTGACGCCCCTCGCGCCCCGCGTGGGTGCTCCCCTGGCCTTATGCTAACATCGGAATAGTTTTCAAAGCTCCGGAATGGAGGCTCTATGATTCTGGTGACAGGCGCGGCGGGCTACGTCGGGCATACGCTGGTACGCCGCCTCGTGGACGCGGGCCAGCCGGTCCGTGCGATGGTGCACAGCCCGGCCAGGGCCGAAGCACGGCTGGCGGACGTGCGCGACCGTATCGAGATGGTGCCGGGCGACGTCACCCGGCCCGACACGCTGCCGCCCGCGCTGGACGGCGTGCAGGCGGTCGTGCATCTGGTCGCGATCGCCATCGAAAAGGGCGGCGCAACCTACGAAAAGATCAACACCGACGGCACGATCAATCTGATCGAAGCCGCGAAAGCCGCCAGGGTGCGGCGGTTCGTCAACATGAGCCAGAACGGGGCGGACAGCGCCTCGCCCTACCGGTTCTTGCGCAGCAAGGGCAAAGCGCAGGACGCGGTCGCTGCGTCCGGCCTGGACTGGACCGCGCTCAAGCCCTCGGTGATCTGGGGGCCGCAGGACGAGTTCGCCAACGTGCAGGCGCGGCTGATCCGCCTGACGCCGCTGATCTTCCCCGTGCCCGGCGACGGGCAGGCTCGCTTCCAGCCGGTGTGGGTGGGTGACGTGGTGGAAGCCATCGCGCGCAGCCTGGAGGATAACACCACCATCGGCCACGCCTACGAGCTGGGCGGACCGGAAGTGCTGACCTACGATGAAATCGTACAGCGCGTGCTGGCCGCCCTGAACACGCGCCGCGCCTTGATTCACACCCCCGTACCGCTGATGGCGCTGGCAGTGCGCGCGATGCAGCTTCTGCCCAATCCTCCGGTGACGCCCAGTCTGCTCGACCTGCTCAAAGTCGATAACGCGGTTGCGGACAACGCGCTGACGGCAGCCTTCGGCATCACGCCGCGCGCCTTCGTGCCGGAAAACCTGGGCTACATGCGCCAGTTCACCGCGCTAGGCACGCTGCGGCGGCTTCTCGGTCAGTCCGTCGAGGAAGCGCAGCCGTGAGCGGTCCGGTTGAGATGCGCTGTTCGGTGAACTCGATCAAGACGGACGAACAGCTCTTCGGCACAGCATCCACCGCGACGACGTGGCTGCTGCTCGAATATGACGAGCGCTGGGAACGCAAGGCGTACCAGCAGTCCGATCTGTCCGCGCCGGTCAAGGACTGGCTCGCGCACCAGGAAAAAACCCTGCCCGACGCGCGCGTGCAGGTCATCCGGCAGAATCCCCGCCTGTCGCCCGATGGCATCCTGTTTTACGTGGCTCTGGCCCGCGAAACCGATCCGCTGCTGGTCGAGTTCCGGCTGAAGCGGTACGAGGATCTGCTCGATCTGGATCTGGCCGCCATCGGCACGGACGCCGATCCTTACACGGCGCAGCGCCGGACCGATCCACTGTTCCTGGTGTGCACGCATGGCAAGCGCGACCTGTGCTGCGCGCTGCGCGGGCTGCCCGTCTACGTCGAGGCAACCGAGCTGGCCGGGGCGAGCGTGTGGCAGTCCTCGCACGTCGGCGGGCACCGTTTCGCCGCCAATCTGCTCACTTTTCCGTACGGCATCGCCTACGGGCGCGTGGAACCGGTCCACGTCGCGGAAATTATCGCGGCGACACGGCACGGCGAGATTGTGCCGGAACAGGTGCGGGGCCGCTCGTGTTACCCCGCGCACGTTCAGGCCGCCGAACATTATGCCCGCGCGGCGTTGGGCCTGCGCGGCGTGGATGCGCTGCGGCTGGTCAGCGCCGAGTCTCTCGCGCCGGAGCAGTGGCGGGTGCGCTTCGAGCGCCGGGCGGACGGCGCGGCAGTGACGCTCGACGTGGCGGCGGAAGACTCCGACTTCCGCGTGTTCAAAAGCTGCGGCGATTCCGAGCCGGAAACCGTGACGCAGCACCGCCTGCTGCACTTCGAGACCGCCGCACCCTGACGCCACACCCCGACCGGCGCGTTCCACGTATTAGTAAAGAGTAAGAAAGGCGGGTGATGGCTCGCCTTTGTCGTAAAATAAGCTGAAATTGATTGATGCAGATGCCGTATTCCGGTAGAAGGATCCGCCGATCTATGACCCTCATTCACGGCTTCGAACTGCTCCGCGAGCAGGATATTCCCGAACTGAACACCCACGCCCGCCTGTTCCGCCACGCCAAAACCGGTGCGGAGCTGCTTTCGCTGGAAAACGACGACGAGAACAAGTCGTTCGGCGTCGCGTTCTCCACCCCGCCCGCCGACTCGACCGGCGTGCCGCACATCATGGAGCATTCCGTCCTGTGCGGATCGCGCAAATACCCGGTCAAAGAGCCGTTTGTCGAGCTGTTGAAAGGCTCGCTGAACACGTTCCTCAACGCCTTCACCGGCTCCGACAAGACCATGTACCCGGTCGCCAGCCAGAACGTGCAGGACTTCTACAACCTGATCGACGTCTACCTCGATGCGGTGTTTTACCCGCGCATCACGCCGCAGACGTTGGAGCAGGAAGGCTGGCACTACGAGCTGGACGATCCCGGCGAGCCGATGACGTTTAAGGGCGTCGTGTTCAACGAGATGAAGGGGGCCTATTCCGACCCTGAAAACGTATTGGGCCGCTTCACGCAGCAGGCGCTGTTCCCCGACACGCCCTACGGCCACGACTCCGGCGGCGACCCGGCGGTGATCCCGGATCTGACCTACGAGCAGTTCAAGATGTTCCACGACACCTACTATCACCCCAGCAACGCGCGCATCGTGTTCTGGGGCGACGACGATCCCGACACGCGCCTGAGCATCGTGAACGACTACCTGAAGGACTTCGACCGTCTGGATACGCTGGACGTGACGATCCCGTTGCAGCCGCGCTTCGCGGAGCCGCGCTCCGTGACGCTGCCCTACGACGCGGGCGAAGACGGCGCAGAGGGCAGAAAGGCCTATCTGACCGTCAACTGGATCCTGGCCGACAACAGCGACACCGAAACGACCTTCGCGCTGGAAATTTTGAGTCACATCCTGCTGGGTACGCCCGCCTCGCCGCTGCGCAAGGCGCTGATCGAGTCCGGCCTGGGCGAAGACATCACCGGCGGCGGCGTGGATACGGACCTGCGCGAGCTGACGTTTTCGGTCGGGCTGAAGGGCATCGCGCCGGACGGTGCGGGGGCGGTCGAGGCGCTGATCCTGGATACGCTGGCGGATCTGGCCGGCAACGGCCTGGACCGCGAGACGGTCGAGGCGTCGCTGAACACCATCGAGTTTTCGCTGCGCGAACGCAACACGGGCAGCTTCCCGCGCGGCGTGCTGGCCTTCGTCCAGACCTTGAGCACCTGGAGCTACGGCGGCGATCCGCTGGAGCCGCTGGCCTTCGAGGGTCCCTTGAGCGCGATCAAGGCCCGGCTGGATGCCGATCCGCGTCTGTTCGAGGGGCTCATCCGCACGTACCTGCTCGACAATACGCACCGCGTCACGCTGCTGCTGACGCCCGACGAGACGCTGCGCGCCCAGCAGGACGACGCCGAACGCGCCCGCCTGGATGCCGTCCGCGCCGCCATGAGCGATGAGGACGTGCAGCGCATCATCGCCGAAACCGAAGCGCTGCGGTTGGCGCAGGAAACGCCCGATTCGCCCGAAGCGCTGGCGACGATCCCCATGCTGACGTTGGACGATCTCGACCGCGACAACAAGCTGATCCCCATCGAGACGCTGGCACGGCACGATACGCGCGTGTTCTATCACGACATTTTCACCAACGGGATCGTGTATCTCGATCTGGGCATGAACCTCTACGCGCTGCCCGCCGAAGACCTGCCGTACGTGCGGTTGTTCGGGCGCGCGCTGCTGGAGATGAGCACGGAAACGCAGGACTATGTACGCCTCGCGCAGCGCATCGGGCGCACGACCGGCGGCATTCACCCGTCGATCCTGACCTCCACGGTGCACCCCACGCGCGAGGGCACGGCATGGCTGTTCCTGCGCGGCAAAGCCACCACTGACAAGGCCGACGAACTGCTGGCGATCCTGCACGACGTGCTGCTGACGGTCAAGCTCGACAACCGCGAGCGCTTCCGCCAGATCGTGCTCGAAGAAAAGGCCCGCCAGGAAGCGAAGCTGGCCCCCGCCGGGCACATGGTCGTGTACGGGCGGCTGAAGAGTCACTTTCACGAGGCGGATTGGGCCTCCGAGCAGATGCAGGGCCTCGACTACCTGTTCTCGCTGCGCACCCTGGCCGACCGCATCGACGCCGACTGGCCGGGCGTGCTGGCGCGGTTGGAAGGCATCCGCGCGCGGCTGGTACGCCGGGCGGCGATGGTCGCCAACGTGACGCTGGACGCGGGCGCGTGGTCTGCGTTTGAACCGGCCCTCGATGGTTTCCTGGCCGGGCTGCCGCAGGAAGAAGTCGATCTGGCGCGGTGGACTCCCGCCCGCAGCGCGACCAACGAAGGGCTGATCATCCCCGCGCAGGTCAACTACGTGGGCAAGGGCGCGAATCTGTACGCCCAGGGGCACAGCTTCGACGGCTCGCTGCTGGTGGTCAACGACTACCTGCAAAGCACCTGGCTGTGGGAGAAAGTCCGCGTGCAGGGCGGCGCGTACGGCGGATTCTCCGCCTTCGACCGCAACACGGGCACGTTCGTCTTCCTGTCGTACCGCGATCCGAACCTGCTGGATACGCTCGACATCTACGACGCCACGGGCGACTATCTGCGCAAGCTCGACCTGAACGACGACGAGCTGACGAAGGCGATCATCGGCACGATCGGGCAGCTCGACGCTTACCAGCTTCCCGACGCGAAGGGCTACACCTCGTTGATTCGCACGCTCGCTGGCGACACCGACGAGCGCCGCCAGCAGATGCGCGACCAGATCCTGAGCACGACGCCAGCGGACTTCAAGCGCTTCGCGGATCTGCTGGACGAGGTACGGACGCACGGGCAGGTCGTCGTGCTGGGCGGGCAGAACGCCATCGAGGAAGCGAACACCGCCCGCGCGGGCTGGCTCGACGTGCGCAAGGTGCTGTAATCCCCCATGACGTGACGGTTGGCGTAGGGGTACCCACACAGATATGGTTTGGCCTAGAATCGATCGTAGGGGCGTATTGCGATACGCCCCTACCAACTCCGTTGAGTTGACGGAATGACCGGCGGCTTGCTCCGCCCCCTACGAGTTATCGGACCCTACCGATCTTTGAGCCTTGTTCTTGTTTTGACTAAAAACTGAAAACTGACGACTAAAAACTGCTTTTTTCCATTTTCCCCTAAATCTTAGGGGGTGCCTGGACAGGCATTAGAACGGTGATCTGCTTTAGAATTACCACCAGCGGCGTGCGACAACCGCGCCGCACCCCAATGAGCGAGTGGACCTCACAGAGGAAGGAACTCCCCGGATGTCAGAAAAGATCGAGGAACGGTGGTACGCGCTCCCCGTCGAACAGGCGCTGGAACGGCTGGGAACCACCGCCGACAGCGGCCTATCCGACGGGCAGGTGGCCGAGCGGCAGGCGGAGCACGGCAAAAACGCGCTGCCCGTCGGTCAGGGCACGTCCATCTGGAAGCTGCTGCTGTCGCAGTTCACCGACGTCATGGTGTTCGTGCTAATCGTGGCCGCCGCAATCTCGTTTGCGATTGGCGACACGAAGGACTCCATCGTCATCCTGGCGATTGTCGTGCTGAACGCGGCGCTGGGCTTTTTCCAGGAATATCAGGCCGAGCAGGCGCTGGCCGCGCTGAGCGCGATGCAGACGCCGCAGGTGCGCGTCCGGCGCGGCGGCCACGTGCACGAGGTCAGCGCGGAGGATCTGGTCCCCGGCGACATCGTGCTGCTGGAAGCGGGTGACCGCATCCCCGCTGACGGGCGGCTGATCGAGGCGGTGAACCTGCAAATTGAGGAGGCCGCGCTCACGGGCGAATCAGTCGCGTCCGAAAAATCGGTGAAGCCCCTGCACGACAACGGCACGCCGCCCGCCGTCGCGGACCGCACCAACATGGCCTATATGGGCACGGCGGTCACCTACGGGCGCGGCGTGCTGGCCGTGACCGAAACCGGCCTGAAGACGCAGCTTGGTAACATCGCGGCCATGCTTCAGCGCGTGGAAGAAGGCCGCACCCCGCTTCAGGACCGGCTGGCGCACATGAGCGTGTGGCTGGCGGGCGCAGCGCTGATCGTGACCGTGCTGGTGTTTGTGGCGGGCGTGCTGCGCGGCGAAGACCTGCGCGAGATGTTCCTGACCGCGATCGGGCTGGCTGTGGCGGCGATCCCCGAAGGGCTGCCCGCCGTGATCACGATTGCGCTGGCGCTGGGCGCGCGGCGCATGGTCAAGCGCAACGCGCTGATCCGCAAGCTGCCCGCCGTGGAAACGCTCGGCTCCGTCTCGGTGATCTGCACCGACAAGACTGGCACGCTGACCCGCAACGAAATGACCGTTACGACCATCGCCCTGCCAGGGCGCGACGAGGAAGTGCGCGTGAGCGGCGTGGGCTACCAGCCGGTCGGCAACTTCCATGTGGGCGAGCAGCAGATTAACGCCGTCAACGACGAGGTGCTGGCGCGCATTCTGAAGGCCGCTGCGTTGAACACGGACGCGTACGTCGAGCAGGCCGAAGAGGATGCCCCCTGGTCGGTCGTGGGCGACACCACCGAAGGCGCGCTGCTGGTTGCGGCGGAAAAAGCCGGGTGGGATCGCGGCGCGCTGGAAAAGGATCTGCCGCGCGTGGCCGAACTGCCGTTCAGCTCCGAGCGTAAAGCGATGACCACCATTCACCAGCCGACGGGGCGCTTCGCCGCCGACCTGTTCGAGCACGCGCAGTACGTCTCCTTCACGAAGGGCGCGCCGGACCAGCTCGTGCGCTGGGCGTCGGAAGAAGTCACGCCTAACGGCCCGTCTCCGCTCACGCCGGAACGATCCGAAGCGTGGAGCAAGCAGATCGAGCGCATGGCGAGCGAGGGCCTGCGCGTGATCGGCATCGGCTACCGGCCCTTGCAGGCCGTGCCGGAAGAACTGGAGCCGGAAAAGGCCGAGCGCGATCTGACGCTGCTGGGCCTGATCGGCATCCTCGACCCGCCCCGCAGCGAAGCCCGGCGCGCGGTGAAGGTCGCGGCGGAGGCGGGCATCCGCACGGTGATGATCACGGGCGACCACAAGCTGACGGCGGTTGCCATCGGCAAGCAGTTGGGCATCATGGGCGACGAAGGCCGCGCCATGACCGGGGCCGACCTGGACGCCATGAGCGACGACGACCTGAAGAAAGTGGTCAACGACGTCTCGGTCTATGCGCGCGTCTCACCGGAGCACAAGCTGCGCGTGGTGAAGGCCCTGCAGTCGCACGGGCAGATCGTGGCGATGACCGGCGACGGCGTGAACGACGCCCCGGCGCTCAAGCAGGCCAACATCGGCGTGGCGATGGGCATCACCGGCACAGACGTCAGCCAGGGCGCGTCGGACATGATCCTGACCGACGACAACTTCGCCAGCATCGTGGCGGCGGTCGAAGAGGGCCGCACGATCTACGACAACATCCGTAAGTTCATCCGCTACCTGCTCAGCACCAACGCGGGCGAGATCATCGCCATGTTCGCGGCGCTGGTCTTCGGGCTGCGCGTGCCGCTGCTGGCGATTCAAATCCTGTGGATCAACCTCGTCACGGACGGCCTCCCCGCGATCGCGCTGGGCTTCGAGCCGAGCGAGCCGAACGTGATGAAGCGCAAGCCGCGCCCCCCGCGCGAAAATATCTTCGCGCACGGCGTCGGGCTGCACGTCATCTGGGTTGGCATCTGGTTGGGTGCTGTAACACTGTTAGGCTACGTCTGGGCCATCCACCACAACGGCGGCGACCTGCTCGATCCCAGCGAGAGCGTGTTGGCAGTCGCGCGCACGATGGCGTTCAGCATCCTGGCGCTGTCGCAGGTGTTCGAGGTGTCGGCCATTCACGGCGGCGATGCGTCGTTCTTCCGCGTGCCGCTGCATCGCAACAAGCTGTTATGGGCCGCCGTGGTCCTGACTGCTGTGCTGCAGATGGTGGCCGTGTACGCGCCGTTCGCCAACGACATCCTGAACACGGTCCAGCTTGACGCGACCGAGCTGCTCGTCGCGTGGCTGCTGGCCGGGTCGATCTTCCCGGCGGTGGAAATCGAAAAAGTGCTTCGTCGGCGTTACTACAGCACGCATTCGCAGACGTAATCGCCGCGCGCGCCGGGCGATCCGGTGCTGTGGCGTAGGGTATCAGGCGGGCCGTCTCGTACAGGGGCGGCCCGCCTGTATGTTATACTCTGGTCGCTGCTGCGGCCTGCCCGCGCACGCCCCCTGGGATGTGCTTTGCAGCGATTTGAGTTGCGATGGTATTGGTATGAAGAGACAGCTCCGGGGCCTCAAACACCGCTCGATCCAGCTTGACCTTGACCTGTACCGCGTCCGCGTGCCGATCAAAGACGTCCCCGGTGCGTCGCTGGCGGTCGTGGATCTGTGGCCGGAAGCCGTCGAGCAGACGATCGTGTTCGTGCACGGCTACGCGGGCTGCGCCGAAACGTGGGAATATCAGGTCAACCACTTCGCGCGCGATTACCGCGTCGTCGTGCCGGATCTGCGCGGTCACGGCCAGAGCGACGCCCCCTATACCGACTACACCATGGACGAGATGCTGCGCGACCTGCAAACGGTCGTGGAGCGTTTGCAGCTCCCCGAAAAATTCGTGCTGGTCGGGCACTCGTTCGGCGGCTCGATCTGCGTCGAATATGCGAACGCCTTTCCCGAACGGCTGGAACGCCTCGTGTTGATCGCCACGGCAGGCGAATACCCGCTGCCGCGCGCCGCGATGATCGCCTTTCGCGTGCCGCCCATGTTCTATCGCGGCGTGTGGAAATATCGCTGGCGCTGGAATGCCGAGATCCACGTCATGCGGCGCATGATGCTCAACAACATGCGCAAGTGGCGCGGCTGGCCGCTGCTGCGCAGCGTGCGCACGCCCACCCTGATCATTCGCGGCGAGCGCGACACGTACTTTCCCAACCGCGTCTACGACGACGTGGCGAAGCTGGTCCCCGGCGCGGAAGTCTACGACGTGGGCGGGGCCAAGCATAAGGTGCAGATCGAGCGGCACGAAGCCGTCAACCGCGTGATCGAGCGCTTCATCAAGGGCAAGCAGCGCTCCTCGTGGCGCGGCCCCACCACCCGCACCGCGCTGATCGAGGAGCGGCCCTGGCTGCTGAATTACCACCCCGAGACGCCCTACACCATCCCGATCCCGCGCCAGCCGCTCTATCGTTTTCTCGAAAGTGCGGCGGACGCCGTGCCCAAGGCGAACGCGATCCTGTTCTACAACCGCGCGATCAATTACCAGCAGCTCAACCGGCAGGTGAACCAGATGGCGCACGCGCTGCGCGGGCTGGGTGTCGGCCTGGGCGACCGGGTGATGCTCGTGATGCCCAACGTGCCGCAGATGGTCGTCGCCTATTACGCCGTGCTCAAGGCGGGCGGCGCGGTCGTGCTGCCGCATCCCGACGCGGAGCTGGACGAGCTGGCCCGCCAGGCACACGACACCGGGACGAAAGTGCTGGTCACGCTGGCGAACTTTGGCGCGCTGGTCGAAACCATGCGCGCGCAGGCTGCCGTCGAAACGATCGTGCTGGCCGATCTGACCGGTCTGGTTGGCCCGCCGCTGTCTACGAGGCTCAACGTGCAGTGGGGCAGCCCGATCACGGCGGACGGCAAAGGGCTGCGGTCGATGGCCGACCTGATGCGTAACGCCTTAGACTTCGACCCGGCGATCGACGTGTCCGGCCATCACGTCGCCGTGATCGCCTACACCGGCGGCACGACCGGATCCCCGGCGGGCGTATGCCTGTCGCATACCAATCTCGTGGCGAACGCGCTGCAAATCCGGCACTGGATACCGGGCTTGAAGTATGGCCGCGAGTCGTGCCTGTCCGTCGTGCCGCTGGCGCACAGCTACGGCATGACCTGCGGCATGAATCTGCCCATCGCGCTCGGATCGACCATGATCCTGCTGCCGGAATTCGACGTGGAGCAGGTGCTCGATTATGTCAAGGCCTACCGCCCGACCGTGCTGCCCGGCGTGCCGTCGATGTATCTGGAGATCAGCCACGCGCCGCGCGCCCGCACCTATGGATTGTCCGCCGTCAAAGCATGTCTCAGCGGGGGCGCGCCGCTGCCGGTCGAGGTGAAGGAAGAGTTCGAGAAGATCACGCAGGGGCGGCTGATCGAGGGTTACGGCCTGACCGAAGCCGGGCCGCTGACCCACGCCAACCCGCTCTCCGCCGCGCGCAAAGCCGGATCGGTGGGCGTGCCCATATCCAATACCCGCGCGCGCATCGTCGATCCGGGCAGCGGCGACGTGCTGCCCGCCGGGCAGGTCGGTGAGCTGGCCGTCCAGGGGCCG
>NZ_DAISHJ010000013.1:30785-44124 GCF_036822615.1 Aggregatilinea sp.
GCGTGTGGACGAGCACGCGCCCGTCCAGGCCACGCTGCACGACGATGGCTGGCTGCATACGGGTGACGTGGCCGTGATGGACGTGGACGGCTACTTCCAGGTGATCGGGCGCAGGCAGGAAGTGATTCACGTCGATGGGCAGGAGGTCTACCCGCGCGACGTGGAAGAAGTGTTGTACGAAAACGTGAAGGTGCAGGAAGCGGCGGTGGTCGGCGTCAAAAACGGCAGCAGCGCCCCCTCGATCCGCGCTTACGTCGTGCCGAGGCCGGGCACGGACCTCACCGCCGACGAGCTGCGCAACCTGTGCCGCCGCAGGCTGGAAGCCCACGCCGTGCCCGACACCATCGTGTTCCGGCCCGATCTGCCGCGATCGTCGGTGGGCAAGGTGCTAAAAAACCAGTTGACCGCCGATAGTTTGTAGCCGGTCGCTGGCAAACCAGAAACGGAAAACACAGGGCTGAATTGAAACATCCGGGATGTATTGGTACGAATTCGAGATGAACAGTTCGTCACGAACGATTCACAGGAGTAACACTATGTGCGCGAAAATCGCACTGGTATTGGGCGGCGGGGGCAGCCGTGGGATCGCGCATCTCGGCGTGCTGGAAGTGCTCGACCGCGAGGGCATTCAGGTCGATTTCATCGTGGGCACGAGCATGGGCGCGATCGTCGGCGCGCTGTACGCCACCGGCCTCGAACCGGCGTTCCTGGCGGAGCGCTTCGGCCAGCTTCAACTGAACGCGCTGCTGGGCGCGAACCTGTTCAGCGCCCGCGCCCGCCAGCGCACCGTCGAGGCATGGCTTGAGGAACCGCTCGCTGAAAAGACATTTGCGGACCTCAAAATTCCCCTGGTGGTGACGGCAGTGGACATGGTACACGGGCGTGAGGTGCAGTTGGACGAGGGGCTGCTGATCCCGGCGCTGCTGGCGTCCAGCGCGATGCCCGCCGTCTTTCCGCCCGTCGAGCACCAGGAGATGCATCTGGCCGACGGCGGCGTGATCGACAGCCTGGCGACGCACGTCGCCTTCGATCACGGCGCGGAAAAAGTGATTGCGGTTGATATCCAACCGCCGCTCGATGAGGAAAAGATTTGGGGCGACCCGTTGTACGACATCATCGGGTTTGGGATGCCGTTCGGGCTGTTCACCAACAGCGGCAGATCGCCGAGCATGATCGCCTCGATCTGGCGCTCGTCGCGGATCATGGCGTGGCACGTGCACCAGTCGCGGCTGGACACGCACCCGCCGGACGTGCTGCTGATGCCGCAGGTCAGCAGTTACGGCTCGCTCGATTTCAAGGATACGGACGGGCCGCGTCAGGCCGGGATCGAGGAAGCGGAGCGGCACATCGAGGCGCTGCGCGCGCTCATTTCCGCCCACGAGGAGGAGTGAGCGCCCTTCCACTGTCGTCACCGGATGACCAATGCGGCGAACAAACCGCGCTCACCGGGACTCGCCGTGGGGGCAATTCACGAATTGCCCCCACCCGACAGAAGCAAGCCCCGCCCCTACAGGATGCGCGGCGTTTCACTTTAATGCTTTTAGGCTAACTGCGAACAGAAAATCGCCAGGCACCCTGTAAAAGATTTAGAAAAGTGAGGCGGCCAGAGGACATCTTTAACACCAATAATTTCTCATGCGTAAGCCTTGTTCCAGAATGTAGAATCGGGATGGATCGATGCCGCATGCGCAATAATTAGAGCAATTCGAGTTTGAGGAGCGTCATTTGTCCTTGCAACAAATGCATGGAAGTAATCTGCCATATCACCCTCTTCCCAAGGGCGGCGATCAAACCAGATTGAGCGAATGAGTTCGAGCATCTCTTCTGACGTATCAACCTCAAAATGCGCCCCATCCCAAGGCAAGGTTGGCCCTTCAAAGTAAAGCAGGTTTTCAAAGTAGATCCACTGCGTTTCCGCTTTCGCATCTGATCCGTTTGGCCAGACACAAAAGGTAACGTCATAGCTATCGAGTGTCGATAGCTCGCAGCGCCACGACTCAGGGTTTTCAAATCCGAAATAATTCGATGCGCTCTTTGTCATTCAAACCTCTGCCTTATCTCGGTAACCTTACTTGAATTCCTGCTCCTCGAAAGAATCAGAATGGTGTGACTGCGTGGCGAACCAGTACGTACGATAGCAGTATAGAGTCTCGTCTGGTCCAGCAGCTCTGCTTCAGATAACTTGTGTGGCAGTCGCTCATTGACTGTCGTCCTCAGCTCCTCTGCGGTACCCAGGCGAAACGCCGCTCCTGTCCAGCTCGTAGGGCACTGAACAAAAGTTGCGTGCGAAAAAAACAGCTTGAACCGTCGATCTAACATGGATGGATCCTGTATCGAGATTACGAGCGACCATGTCTGAATACTGTACTGTGCCCGATAACAAACAAGCTCTTCTGGATTTGGGAGTTCAAAATAGTTAGAGTTGCTCATTTCCACCGCCTAAAATGGATGTTTAGAGGCCATTGGAACATTCAAATCCGAGAGACAACTTAACGTGTTTATCTGTTAACCTTCTCTCAAAAAGACAATTTCAAATGGCCTCTAGTGGAACCACCTGGCCGCTCTCCGCCGCTATTCCGCGTCCAGCCGGTTAATCGTCGCTTCCATCAGCTCGACCGCGCCGCGCAGCGTGTCCGCATCGAACGCGAACTTGACGCCCGCCGCCGCGAACAGGTCCGGCAGCGACGCCGTGCCGCCCAGGCTCAGCGCGCGGCGGTAGTCGCGCACGGCCCCTGCCTGATCCTGCAGCGCGTTGCGCCAGATCTGCACCGCGCCCAACTGTGACATGCCGTACTCGACGTAATAGAACGGGTCCTGCAGGATGTGCCCCTGCAAGCGCCAGTACATGCGCATCCCGTCTTCGATGCCGGACCAATCGAAGTCGGGCAGGAAGCGCCGGATCAGACCCTCCCAGGCATCGTCGCAGCGATCGGGATCGTGCGCCTCGGCGGGATGCTCGTAAATCCAGTGCTGGAACGCATCGACCACCGCCATGTACGGCCAGAACGCCAGACTGCCCGTAAGCTGCTCCGCCCGCGCGCGGCCCGCGTCCACCTCGCTGTAAAACCCGCCCTGGTCGCGTGTGAGATACGGCGCGCCGAGCAGTTCCATCGCCATCGAGCCGACCTCGACGAACTCCATCGGGATGCCGGTCAGTTCGCGCTGCTGGAAGTACGGCAGGTGCGACGCCTCGAAGTAATGGAAGGCATGCCCGCCCTCGTGCAGCAGGGTTTGCACGTCGTCGTGAATGCCCACCGCGTTGGTGAAAATGAACGGACGCCGCGAAAACGAGAACTCGGTCATGTACCCGCCCGACGCCTTGTGCTTGCGGCTTTCCAGGTCGAGCAGATCCTCGTCGCGCATGATTTTGAAGTAGCCGCCCAGGTCAGGGTCCACGCGGTCGAAAACCTGCTGCATGTGCGTCTTCAGCTCGTCGATGGTCTCGAACGGCTTCAGCGCGGGGCGGCTCTTCGGATCGGGCGCGAGGAACCAGAAGGCATCCCACACGCGCAGCGTATCCAGCCCCATACTTTCGCGGCGGCGCGCGTTCAGGCGGCGCATCACCGGCACGACGACTTCTTCGATCGCGTTATGGAAGCTCGTGCAGTCCTCCGGCGTATAGTCGAGGCGGGCCAGCTCCTTCCAGCGATAGTCGCGGTAGCTGTCGAATCCGGCGTTGCGCGCCATCTGCTCGCGCAGATCGAGCAGCTTGATCCACACGGCGTTGATCGCCTCGCGTGACTGCTGCGCGCTGCCGACGGCAGCCGTCCATGCGCGCTCGCGCACGGCCCGGTCGGGATCGCCCAGATTGGCGATCACCTGCTGGAAGGTCCGCTCCTCGCCGTCCCACTCGACCGTCATCGCGCCCCGGATCTTCGAGTATTCCGCGTTGAGCTTGTCGATCTCGGTTCGCAGCGGCAGGTTTTCCGTGCGGAACACCTCCGCCTCGGCGCGCATCCGGCGCAGCGGCACGGCCATCCCCTCCGGCACGAGGCCGCTCGCCAGCAGCTTTTCCTTGAGCCGGTTATCCAACTCGCGGGTGTGCGGCATCACCTGTTCGCTGTAAGCGTTATACCGCTCGTGCCCCGCTTCGTCACCCGTGTCGGTCGTGGTGTGCACTTCCAGCCGGTTATGCGCTTCACCGATCAGGCTTTGCAGCAGGGTCCAGTCCGCCATCCAGCCATCGATTGTTTCCGCCGTGAGCGGGCGCGCGACCAATTCGTCGGCATAGGGCTGAATCTGGTCCCAGGTCCAGGTCATAAAGTCTTCGATGCGGTCAGGCAGAGGAATTTTCATCGCGTTTGCATCCTGTTCAATAATTATTGAAGGTCAAGATTATATACGTCGCGGCGGTTCCAACCTGCCAGATCCGCCACGATCCGCGCCGCGTCTTTGCGCCCGTCGCCCGCATCCAGCCGGGCTTGCAGCGCCTCGCGTACGCGGTCCTCGTCCCAGGGTTGATCCGCCGCCGCCTCATCCGCCGCGCCGCCGATCACCAGCGTGATCTCGCCTTTGGGCGGCGTCTCGCGGTAGTGCGCCAATACCTCGCTGGCCGGGCCGCGCCGGAACTCCTCGAACAGCTTGGTCAGCTCGCGCGCCACCGCCACCGGACGGTCGCCCAGCACGTCGCGCACCGCCTCCAGCGTATCCACCAGCCGGTTCGGGCTTTCATACGCGATCAGCGTCGCGCGCTCCTCGCGCAGATCGGCCAGCGTATCGCGCAGCGCCTTGTCCTTGCGCGGCAAAAATCCCACGAACAGGAAGCGATCGGTGGGCAGGCCCGACGCAACCAGCGCCGCGACGGCTGCCGAGGCCCCCGGCAGCGGCACGACCGTAATCCCCCGGTCGAGCGCCGCCTTCACCAGTTCGTAACCGGGATCGGATACGCCCGGCGTGCCCGCGTCCGACACCAGCGCCACGTCGCCCACATCCAGCGCGTCCAGCACGGCGTCGAGCTTGGTCAATTTATTGTGCTCGTGATAGCTGGTCAGCGGGGTGGTGATCTCGTAATGCGTCAGCAGCTTGCGCGTCGTGCGCGTATCTTCAGCGGCGATCAGGCGCGCCTCGCGCAGAATGCGCAGCGCGCGCAGGGTGATGTCTTCCAGATTGCCGATCGGCGTCGGCACGAGATACAGCGTTGGCATGCGATTCCTTTGCGTTGCGGGGTGCGGCACGACCTCGTCGGGGTGTATTATAGACTATAAAGTCACGAGGCCCGCACATGCCCCAACCCGATTTTGAAGCCCTGCGCGAGCGGATGGTCCGCGACCAGCTTGCCGCCCGCGACATCACTGATCCACGCGTGCTGGAAGCGATGCGCCGCGTCCCGCGCCACCGCTTCGTGCCGCCGCACTTGCGCGCGCACGCTTACGAAGATAACCCACTGCCCATCGGCTGCAACCAGACGATCTCGCAGCCGTACGTCGTCGCCCTCATGACGCAGCTTCTCGACGTGCGCTCGCACGAAACGATTCTGGAAATCGGCACGGGATCGGGCTACCAGACCGCCGTGCTCTGCGAGCTGGCGCAGATGGTCTATTCGCTGGAGCGTCACCAGTCGCTGGCGGACGAGGCGCGGCGGCGGCTGTCGGATTTGGGCTATTACAACGTCGAGGTCTTTGTCGGAGACGGCAGCCAGGGCTTCCCCGATATGGCCCCCTTCAACGGCATTCTCGCGGCAGCAGCGGCCCCCGCGATCCCCGGCCCGCTGCAAACACAGCTCGCGGACGGTGGGCGGCTGGTCATCCCGATCGGGGACGCCAAGCAGCAGACGCTCCAGCGCGTGCGCCGCACCGGCGACACCTGGCAGATCGAGCAGTCGATCCCTGTGATGTTCGTGCCGCTCTTTGGGCGCTACGGCTTTAAAGATGATGACAACGAATAGGTATTAAAGTTCAGGTGCCAGGGCGTGTCCCGTGATGCGTAGGGGCGGGGCTTGCTCCGCCCGGTTTTGCTCCTGTCTTTATGCTTTGTCTGAACTAACCACTAAAAACTATCCACTAACAACTGCTTTTACGGCTTCTCATACCCGGTCGCACGCAGATCGAGCGTGTAGGCACCGGGATCCTGCGTGAAGAACAGACCGCCCCGCCGCATCGACTGGGCGGGAATATAGGTGATCGTCGCGGTGCCCGTCTCGACCGTCTCGCCATCCCGGATCAACTGCCCCTCGATCGTCACGTCCGCGGCGGTCTGATCCCCATCGTTGGTCGCCTCGAACTGCACCAGGAACTGGTCGCCCTGCTGGCTGATCGCGCGCACCTCAACGCGAATCGACGGCGGCGTGTGGTTCGCCTGAAGCGCGTGCCAGAGCAAAAACCCGATCGTCCCCAGCAGCAGCGCCATACCCACCAGCCCCGTGATCCATTCCAGCAGCGGCGTGTCCTCGCCGCCGGAGGAGTGATTCTCCGAGCGATCGCCGGAATCGCGCTGTTGCGGCGCGGAAGATGAATCTTGCCGTTGAGTGTCGTCTGTCACGGGATTCTCTCGCTTATCGATCTACAGGATCAACCGGGCCGATGCCGCACCGATCGCCGCCGGAAAGCCCAGCACTACCGTGATCATCACGATTTCGCTGTAAGACGTGTTCTCCACACGCCCAAAAATCCACAACATGAGCAGGCTCACCAGCAGCGCCAGCACGTAGCCTACTACCGTAAAGCGAACGAACAGGCTCCATGTGGGCGTTCCGGGCGGCACGTCGGTCTGGCCCCGGAACTTGAACGTATAGACAAAGCCGTGCATCCCTGCCAGCGACAGCCCGATCAGGATCAGCGCGTGCCAGATCGTCATGCGGAACGCAATCAGGATGATTTCTTCGGTCGGCGCGAGGTTCAGGCTGAGGAACAGCGACCCCGCGATCATGATGAACAACACGCCGCCGTAGTTTAAGGGATGCTTGCGTTCCCCGTCCTCCTCGTCGACCTGCCCGAGCTGGCTCTGCGCCAGCAGCGCGCCCAGGCTGGCGGGCACGGTCTGGATCGCCACTTTGCCCACGATCTCGTCGGCGCTCATGCCGGGATCGATGATGCCCAGCACCAGCAAACCCGCAACGGACGTAATGAACCCGACGCCGTACGCCACGCACGCGTCCAGCAGGTCTTCTTTGAGCCTGAACGTCTCCTCAAAGCCGAAGTAGTGCGACAACCCCACCAGCAGCGGGAAGTTCAACGCCAGCAGCAGCGCCAGCTTGATCCGCGCGATGGTGAAGCCCAGGAACCACATCTCCATCGTCATGATCATGGGCAGCGCGAACAGCACCGCGCCCGCAGCGGCGCGCGCCAGCCCAACGGCGAACTGGCGGTTGCTCTTATCCGCCGGTGATCGATCATCCTGGCCGGAGGATGCTGCCAGTCGGAACATGAACGGTCGCTCCTGTGGAGAATGATCCCGAACCTGCTGCGATTTTAAAACAAAACGGGACCGGGCGGCGACCACAGTCCAGGCAGCAAAAAGCGCAGCGAGAAGCTGCGCCTGGAAGTCGGTACAACTCGAAAACCGGAAGCAGTTACCCTGCTTCGCTCAGCGCGGCCTCGTCGAGCAGGTGCAAATAGTCGTGCGCGAAGCCGCCGCCGTTGGTGGCGATCAGCACGCCGGACAGCTTGTTCACCTGCAGCTCGCCCATGTGGCGGATGAGGCGCGAGATCTGCTTTTCCATCATCTCCATGAAGTCGTCCCAGGTGATCTCGTCGGGAAGCTGCGGCTCGCGGATGTCGCGCATACTGTCGATGTAGGCGAGCACGGGTTCCACTTCAGGGAAATACAGCGCGCTCGGCAGATCGTAGCGTGCCACGGCGCGGAAGAAATGCGCGAGCCGTCGCGGCCCGCTTTCGAGCGTGAAGTTGCTCTGGAAAATCGAGAAGCGGTGTTTGGGGAATCCCAGCAGGGTGATCGCGCGGCGGTACAGCGTATCCAGTTCCGGCATGTTCGTCGCGCTGTTGGTCGCCGCGATCAGGCAGCCGTCCTCGCGCAGCACGCGCCGGATGTCGAGCAGCGCCGCGTCCAGATCGGGCACATGATAAAGCATGTGGTTGGCGAGCACCACGTCGAAGCTGTCATCGGCAAACGGAAGCCGCTGCACGTCGAGGTTCAGCACCTCGGTCCGCAGATCCGCCGCGCGCTGGTGCGCTTGCTGAGCCATCCCGAACGACAGGTCCCCCGCGACGTGCACGCCCTGCGGGATCCGCGCCTGCACCGGCTCGAAATAACTGCCCGATCCCGCGCCTACGTCCAGCACACGCTCATCCCCGCGCCAGTCGAACGCCTCCACCACCCACGACTGAAAATCGATCTTCGGGCGGCTGTATTCGTCGTGAATGCGATAGCGCAGGCTGAGATGCTCGTCATTCGCATACGCGTGTTTGGTCAGAATGTCACGATCGGTGCGAGCATTGGAGCTTTTCATGACCGAAGTCCCCATGTCGAGCGCGCCGGGCACACATGCGCCCCGGCGATCACCGGCCCAGGCCGGTAAAAAGATAGGCGCCGGATCTGCTGGTAGTTTAACACGACAGGCGACTCAGTCCAAAGCCAGCGGCGCTCTCCCTGGTCGATCGGTTAGCATCCGGCTTACAAATTCCGGAGGCTGTCGCCCGCCGTTTTCCGCACACGGCTTACTCTATAATACGGTTGCACGGCATTTGGGTCGCGCGCTGCAAGGCTGCGCCTCCCCGACGCTTTCTTGACAGGAAGCCCCCGCCAGCGACAGAATTTTGATTTCCTGGTATGCTGGATTCGAGCCTTGTTGCCACCACGTGGGAGCCACCGTGTCCCCCAGAATCACCTCACAACTCCGCCTGCTGCGAGCCGCCTTGCATGGTCTCGCCCTGTTGGCGTTCCTCGCGGCGGCGCTGGTCACCGGAACACCCGCCCGCGCCCAGGACGAACTCGCGCCGTGGGTAGACGTCTTCGTCCAGCGTGATCCGGCCCTGGGCACCGCCCAGATTTACTTCGTCGACGCGATCAGCGGGCTGAGCACCGTCATTTCGGTCGATAACGGCGACGAGTTCACGCTGGTCGGCGGCTACGTCATGTACCGCAAGCCGCTGAACGGCGTGATCATGCGCGCCTATCCCGATGGCCGGATCGAGCCGCACCCGTTCATCCAGAACTCGACCGAGCGCCGCGTCACGCACTGGGTGACCTCGCCCGACGCGCGCTCGATCGCCTGGACGCAGGTCGACGCGAGCGGCATTTCGCACGCCAGCATCGCCCAGGCGGAAGGCGGCAGCCTGCGCGAGATCCCGGTCGAGCCGCCCGCGCCGCCGCTGGAGATCGTCCCGGTCGCGCTGACCGACGGCATGACGCGCTTTTACTTCGACGCCGCCTCCGCTCCCGATGTGGCGACCAACGGCCCCTACGCCGGGTACGCCGAAGTGCACGAATACAATCTGGCGAACGCTACCTTCCGCGCCCTGGCCGGGGAGCCGGGCTGCGTCTGCGGAGCCGCCGTCACGCCCGACGGCAGTCTGGTCGTCCGGCTGGAACTGGCCCAAAGCGCCGGGCCGTACAACGTGCGCGTGTCGGATCTGCGTTCCGATCTCAGCTACACGATCCCCGCGCCGGGCCTGCCTTACCCCTACGCCGGGGCGCTGGTGCTCAACGCCGCCGGGACGTTTGCCGCCTACAGCATCGCCAGCGCGCCGCCCGCTGCCGAAGGCGAAACCCAGCAGTACGCGCTGATGTTCGTGGACATTTCCTCGCAGCAGCAGATCCTGGCGCTGCCGCCGGGCGGAATCGACTATCGCGCCGTGCGTTTCATCGACGACGACAGCGCGCTGATGTTGCTCGATGCGGCGGAGGGCAGCACCTATAAGCTCAACCTCAATAACGGCGAGCTGGTGCGCGTCTCCGACTTCACCTACCTGGGCACGATCACGCTGCCGTCATAGGGGCGCTGAACTGACGAGATATTCAGATTACCGGGCTTGTTGGTACAATACACTCAACGATAACCGTCCGTTTAGAATCCGCGCACCCGCCCCACATGATCCCGCGCCCGGATGGAAGGACCTTGAACTAGACGCCTTATGCCTGCTTTTTGCGCCCGCCACAAACGACTCATCGCGCTGCTGGCCCTGCTGATTCTGGCCGTCGGCGTCACCAGCCAGGTCGAAGCATCCGACGGGCTGCGTGGGGATCGCTGTGTCGTGGCGGAAGACGAGCACATCGTCGAAGACTTCTTTTTCATCTGCCGCGTATTGGAAGTTCACGGCACGATCGAAGGCGATCTGCTGGGCATCGCGTCGAACGTCACCATCACGCCCGAAGCGGTCGTGACCGGCGACATCTGGGTGGTGGGCGGCAGGGTCGACATTCAGGGCGCGGTGGGGGATGACGTGCATTTCGTCGGCGTGAGCGTGTCGATTGCCGAACAGACGCGGTTCACCAACCCGCGCACCGACCTTATGAGCATCGCGCTGAACACCACCGTGGCGAAAGGTGCGACCGTTCCCGGCGACCTGCTGGTCTACGGCTATCAGGCCCAGGTCGATGGCACGATCGGCGGCGACATCGACTTCAGCGGCGAGACGCTGATCATTAACGGGGCGGTCGAAGGCCGTATCGACGCGTCGGTGGGTGATGCCCGGCGCAGCACCGATATTCCCGATCTGCCCTTCTACGACGTGTCGTTCAGCAACCCCGGCCTGCTCATCGCAGCCGCGGCGCAGATCGGGGGCGACCTCAGCTACGAAGCGCCCACCGCCGCCGAGATCCCGTCCGGTGTCGTGGGCGGCAGCACCAGCTTCACGCAGATCGTCTCCCAGCCCGATATTATCCACGCCGAACAGCCCGAAGCCGCCGCGCGGATCATGAAGTCCTACGCCGTGAGCGCCGTGCGCGACCTGATCACGCTGCTGATCATCGGGGCGGCGGGCCTGCGCGTCGTGCCGAACTTCGTCATGCAGCCCGCCCAGAACGTCCGGCGGCGTATGATCCCGACCATCGGCTGGGGTCTCGTCACGTTCATGCTGTCCTTCCCGCTGGCCGTGATCCTGATCCTGATCAGCCTGATCGCGCTCCTGCTGCTGATCGCCATCGGCCTGACCGAACTCTCGATCGTGTCGGCGGTCGGCCTGTTCGCGGTGAATCTGGCCCTGATCGGCGGGTTCTGGTTCATGCTGCTGTTCATGGGCCGCGTCGTGGTCAGTTTTGCGGTGGGCCAGCTCATTTATCGCTACGTCCTGCGCCTGCAGCAGCCCGGCACGTACAAGCGCTGGATCATTACGCTGGCGTTGGGCGGGGTGATCTTCGTGCTGGTCACCAACATGCCGGTCCCGGCGGCGGGCGTCACCATCGAGCTGATCGCGGCGCTGGCGGGCATCGGGGCCATCGTGATGTATCTGCGCACCCTCGTGTACGCATCGCAGCTCACCTCGGAGGAAAACCGGACTGTCCCGGCGATGGTTTCGGCCAACGAGGTCCGGCTGCCCCCCGTCGAACAGGAAAGAGAAGTGCCGCTTGGCATGGAAAACCTGCCGCCCGGCTTCACCGGCTTTGGCGATGATTAGGATCGCCGCGCGGTTCGTTCGCACTGTTCCGGCGCGCTGACCCCGCCCCTATCGTCAGGATAACACCCCGTGGATCTGTCGCTCGTCACCTCGTTGTTCCGCTCCGAAGCGCACCTGCCGCTGTACGGCCAGCGCGTGTCTGCGGTCATTCCGGCGCTGCGCCGCGCGGGGCTGTCGCTGGAGCTGGCGCTGGTTGCCAACGGCGCATCCGCCCAGGAGCGCCGCGCGATCGAAACGCTGGCCGCGGAAGTCGGGCAGGCGGGCGCGCACGTGATTATCCAGTACGTCGAGCGAGAAACGGTGTACGCCTCGTGGAACCGGGGCATTCGTGCATCGTCGGGCGACTGCCTCGGCTTCTGGAACGTGGACGATCTGCGGTATGCCCCCGCGCTGATCGAAGGCATCGGCCTGCTGCGCGATGGCTGCGCGCTGGTCGATTTTCCGTTCGAGCAGATCACGCAGCGCAAAGCGTTGGGTCTGCTGCCGGTCACGCAGACGCGCATTTTCCCGGCCCTATACGATTCGTCCCGCGTGACGCCGCGCGCCGGGGTTGGGCCGTTTTTCCTGTTCACACGCGCTCTGTTCGAGCAGGTCGGGCCGTTTGACGATCACTTCCGCGTCACGGGCGATTTCGAGTGGGCCATGCGCGACGCCGTGCGTGCGGCGCACACCTGCGCCGGGACCGAACTCGGCGGGGCGTTTTTCCTGCACGGCGCAAATTTGAGCGGCTCGCGCAATCCGTACGAGTGGGTAGAGCACAACACGGTGCTGCTGCGTCACGGCGAATGGGACCAGATCCGCCCCGTCGATCCCGACCTGATGCGCGCAAGCTGGCAGGGCTGGGGCGCGCAGGACGCTGAGCTTCCGCCGGAAGTCGAGGCGCGGCTGTGGGGCGCGGACGCGGATGCGTTCCGGCGGCAGTGGCGGCGCGACCGTCGGCGTGCGAATTTATCGCGCCTGATCCGTGCCGTGCCGCGCGCCATCATCGACCGCACGGGGCTGCGACCCCTCCTGGCGCGTTGGGGCCTCGTACAGCCCGCCGATCCGAAACACTAGAGCAAAAACGCTGCTTGAAGGGAAAAATGGATGAACGAAGTGCCTCGTGTCTCAATCGTGATGCCGACTTACAACGGCGAGCGCTTTCTGGCCGAATCGATCCAGAGCTGCCTGGATCAGACGTTTACGGACTGGGAGCTGATCGTCGTCGATGATGCTTCCACCGATGGCACGCGTGCCATCGCGGAGCGCTTCGCCGCCCAGGATTCGCGCATCACGGTGCTGCATCACGACACGAACAAAAAACTGCCGCAGGCGCTCAACACCGGCTATGAAGCCACGCGTGGGGAATACATCTCCTGGACGTCCGACGATAACCACTATCGCCCTGCGGCGCTAGCGGAAATGGTGGACTATCTCGACGCGCATCCCGAAGCCGCCGCGGTTTATACCGACTTCACGCTCATGGACGACCAGGGACAGCCCGGCGCATACCGCCGCGTGCAGCCAACCTTCGCGCTGATGTATAAGCAGTGCGTCGGCCAGTCGTTTCTGCACCGCCGCAGCCTCTGGAAAGCCGTCGGTCGCTACGCCGACGACGTGTTCCTGGCCGAAGACTACGATTTCTGGCTGCGCGCCTCCGCTCACGGGGAGCTGCACCCGCTGCACCGCGACCTGTACCTGTACCGCATGCACGGCGGGACGTTGACTTCCAATTACCGGCCCCAGGTAATGCTCGCCCGCGAAAAGACGCTCGCGCGCAACCTGCCCCTGCTCAAGTGGCCCACAGGCCGCGACCGCGCGGAAGGCTACATGCACCTCGCGTCGCTGGC
>NZ_DAISHJ010000013.1:44134-84830 GCF_036822615.1 Aggregatilinea sp.
TCAGTGTACGATAATTTATGGTTTCCGGCTTTTTCACCTCGCGTCGCTGGCGCTGCTGCGCGGCTCGCGCAAGGACGCCCTGCGCTACCGCCTGCAAGCCCTGCGCCACGATCCGGTCGTGACGCTGAAGCGCGGCGCGGGCAACCTGCTGCGCCGTATGGGGCTCCGGCAGTAACGGATCGGCGGATGCTGGAAAAGCCTCTGGGCGCGTGGTAAACTACCGTCACGCACCCCCGTAGCTCAGAGGATAGAGCGCAGGTTTCCTAAACCTGGCGTCGACGGTTCAAATCCGTCCGGGGGTACAGATCGAGTCAAAAAACGGCAGCGCGCGCTGCCGTTTTCGTTTGGTTAAAGGCGTTTAATGGGGAGACTCAACGCGCGCTAAAAGAATTTAACGACAATATCGTCCACGATGTTCGCCGCGTCCCCAATGCGCTCCGCCGCGTGGAACAGGTGGCGGTAGATCTCGCGCAGCTTGAGCATCGTTACCACGCTGTCGAGATCCTTGGGCTTCTTGAACAGATCGGCCAGCGCCGTCGCATAGAGCGTCTCCATGTCGTTGTTGACGCTGCGGGCGCGGATGGCGTGCGAGCTGGCGACGTTCGGGTGCTGCGTCAGGCGGTCGATCGCCAGTTTGATCTCCTCCGAGCCGCGACTGAGCAGCGACGCCATCTCGGTCAGGAAGCTGTTCGGCGTGACGTTCAGAATATCCATCTCGTTGATGGTAAACCACGTATCGTCCAAAATATCGTCGATGGCACGCGAGAGGGAATAGATGTCCTCGCGGTCGATGGGTGTCACGAACGTCCGGTTCAGTTCGTCCACCAGGATGCGCCGGATCTCGTCTGCGGCCTTTTCAAGCTGCTGCACCCGCTGCGCGTTCTTCTTGTTCGGCTTGTTCATGTAATCCATCAACGCCCCGGCAGCCTCGACATTCAGCACGCACTGCTCCTGAATGCGGACGATGAACCGGTCCGGGCTGCGCGTGAAACGCTCCCGTACGCGTTGGGGAAAACTGCGAACCGCCGTAAGTACGACGTTAATCATGCAAAGTTATCCTCTTTTGTATCAAACCGTCAGGCGGGTGGGCGGGAAGGTAAAATTATTTTAACCGATCTGGCAAAATTTGACTATCACCGTTCCGCCACCGCTTTTCCACCGGGGTTGATCCGCGCCGCGCGGCAGGATAAGCTCGTGCGGTGGAGTCGGGCGGCGCGGCCCGTGCGCGATCGATGGGGGAAGGTAAGCGTGATTCAATCCTTTAATGCGGTGATCCCATGTTCGTTTACGGCGTAATCGCGCTGCTGGTCGGGGCGGCGCTGCTGACCGGCGTCTTCGGGCTGGCCGTGCGGCTGCACCGCCGCCACGCGCTGCCGTACGCGCTGCTGTCGGTCGGCATCCTGACCGGGATGGGCGCGCTGATCGTGCAGACCGTGCTCATTCGCGGGCTGGATCGCGGGCTGATGGGCGTGCTGTCCATCGGCGCGCTGGCGATCGGCCTCAGCGTGGGCGTGACGCACGAGATCGCGCGGCTGTTCGGCTACCAGTACCTCGCGCGCAGCACGGTCACCAAACCGCAGGCGATGATGATCGGGCTGGGACACGGGCTGGTGCAGCCGGTCTACAACGGGCTGGTGGCGATCGGCATGGGGCTGTCGATGATCGGCGGCGGCGGCGACCGTCCCGACGACCCGGCGAGCCTGCTTTCCGGCGCGGGCGCGGACGCGCTCAACAGCTTTTTGCCGATCTTCATGCACATGGCGCTGGGCTGGATCGTGCTTCAGGTGTTTCTGCGCGGCGAGATCGGCTGGCTGTTCGCGGCGATCTTCCTGCACAGCGTGGTCGAGATGATGGCGGCGCTCATCGGAACGGACGCGAGCTGGCTGCTGGCGGCGTGGTGGCTGCTGGTGGCGCTGACCAGCGCAATCATTCTGGCCCGGCTGCGCCCGCCCGCGCCCGGTTAAGAACGAAGGAGAGAGGCCATGCCGCTGTTCATGCCGACCGAAGCGCAGTGGCGCACGCTGCACAAGCTCTACGACGCCGGGCTGCGCGGCATCCCCGGCAGCGCCTCCGGCTACCCCACCGCCGGGACGTGGAACGTGATCGAATCGCTGCGTGCGCTCGATCCGCCGCTGATCACGGAAGCGTACGACACGCGCAAAGGCTTCGGCAGCCGCCCGATCATCGTAATCACGCTGGCGGGCATCCGTTTCTACGAAAAACACCAGCGCCTGTACAACGCGCTCTACCCACCGGCCCGCAGCACCCCGTAACGTTCGAGCCACCGGAACGGCGGCTATCCCACACAGGCAAACGGGCCTATGCTCCCAGTTCGTGCAATTTATCACAATAGCATCCGCCGAATTAGGCAGATCGACTTCGGCCCGAGGTGCGAAAACGCGCCGGGAGGCCAACATCGTGCATTGTTTCCTGGCAGGATCGGCGGAATGCGTTAGGATTACCGTGGATTTGTGATGGGCGCACCGGCCTTACAGGGGCGCTATAAGCATTCGGATGGAAGCCATGAACCTCGATGATATGAACCTCCTCCGCGACATTGACAAAGACGATATGCTGTTTCACGTCAACAATTTTGCGAACCAGCTCGAACAGGCATGGACGCTGGCCGCGACACTACCGCTGCCTGAGTCGCACCGCCAGCCGCGCCAGATCGTCGTATGCGGAATGGGCGGATCGGCCATCGGTGGCGACCTGACCGCCGCGCTGATCGCCGGGACGAGCCCCGTGCCGTTTTCGGTCGTGCGCGGCTATGACCTGCCCGCGTACATCAACGGGCCGGAAACGCTCGTCATCGCCAGCAGCTTTTCGGGCGGGACGGAAGAAACGCTCGCGGCAGTCGAACAGGCCGTGGAACGCGGCGCGACGCTGCTCGCCATCACCACGGGCGGCAAGCTGGCTGCACACGCCGAAAAGCACGGCTATCCGCTGTGGCAGTTCGACTACAAGAGCCAGCCGCGCGCGGCGCTGGGCTGGAGCTTCGGCATGTTGATGGGCCTCGTGTACCGCCTGGGCTACGCGCCCACGCTGGACACGGACCTGCACGAAGGCATCGCCCTGCTGCGCGAGTTCCAGCCGGAATACGCGCCGGAAAATCCCGCCGCCACCAACCCGGCCAAGCGCGGCGCGGGGCAGTTGATGGGCCGCATCCCGATGTTCATCGGCAGCGGCGCGTTCGAGCCGGTCGCGCGGCGCTGGAAGGGACAGCTCAACGAAAACGCGAAGGTGTGGGGCTGTTGGGAACCCATGCCGGAAATGAACCACAATGCCGTGGTCGGCATCGAGCATCCCGACGACCTGATGCGCCACGTGTGCACGGTCTTCATCTCGTCGCCGCAGTTCGATCACCCGCGCGTGGCGCTGCGCAACCAGCTCACCTACACCCTGTTTTTGGAACACGGCATCATGACCGACCGCTTCCAGCCGCAGGGATCGTCGCTGCTGGCGCAGATGCTGCACGCGATCCAGTACGGCGACTACCTGAGCTACTACGCCGCGATCGGCACCAAAACCGACCCGACGACTATCGCGCCCATCGTCGAGCTGAAAAGCTTGATGGCCGAGCGCGCCTGATCCTGCACCTTAACACCGTTATCGTTCAGAAAAACACCGGCGGGAGCCAGCCTCCTGCCGGTTTTTGGGCGCTGCCTGTTCCTATCCGCCGCTGTTAGATGGAGGGCTATCCCGAATGTCCGAGAACCAACCCGATCACGTTCGTCTTTTTATTCCCGGCCCGGTCGAAGTTCGGAAAGAGATTCTCGAAGCGCAGTCGCAGTGGATGATCGGCCACCGCTCGACCGACTTCGCCGATCTCTACGCACGCATGCAGGGCAAACTCCAGCAGACGTTTTACACGCAGAATCCGGTCTATATTTACACCTCGTCGGGCAGCGGTATCTGGGAATCGGCATCACGCTGTACGGTGCGCGAGGGCGCGAAGATCCTGCACCTGACCTGCGGCGCGTTCAGCGAGCGCTGGGCAGACGTCAGCCGGACAAACGGCAAGGACGTGGACGTGATCGCGGTCGAGTGGGGCCAGGCGGTCAAGCCGGAGCAGCTTGAAGACGCGCTGAAGCACGGCCAGTACGATGCCGTGGCGTGCGTGATGAACGAGACCAGCACCGGTGTGCGCAATCCCGTCGAGGACTACGCGCGCATCATGGAAAATTACCCGGACACGCTGTTCCTGGTGGACGTGGTGAGCATTTACTGCGGCGCGAAAGTGGACGTGGACGCCTGGGGCATCGACGTCTGCCTGACCAGCACGCAAAAGGCGTTCGCGCTGCCGCCGGGCATGGCCTTCGGCGCGGTGTCGCCCGCCGTGCTGGAACGCGCGAAGGAAGTCAAGAACCGCGGCTATTACTTCGACGTGCTGGAAATCGACAAGCACCACCGCAAGAACAATACGCCCGCGACGCCGCCGGTTTCGCTGATGTTTGCCGCCGACAAGCAGCTTGACGACATCCTGGCCGAAGGGCTGGACGCGCGTTTCGCCCGCACCGCGCACATGGCCGAAATGACGCGCGACTGGGCCGCCCGCGCCGGGTTCGAGATGTACTCCGAAGACGGCTACCATTCACCGACCGTTTCCAACGTGGCAAACAACCGTGGGATCGACATCGCGGCGCTGAACAAGTTCCTGCGCTCGCGCGGGATGGCGATTTCGAACGGCTACGGCAAGCTCAAGGGTCAGGCGCTGCGCATCGCGCACATGGGTGACACGCAGCCCGCCGACCTCGAAGAACTTTTCGCCGCGATGGACGAGTATTTGCAACAACAAGGGTAGGCCGTCGATGACTCAGATCGTTCTCGTACCGGACAGTCTGGAAGACAAGGGACTGCAAGTTCTGTATAACACCGAGGGCGTCGAAGTCAACGCGCCGGGCAAAATGACCCGCGAGCAGACGTTGGCCGCCGTGCCGAACGCGAACGCCCTGATCGTGCGCAGCGATACGAAGGTCGATAGTGAACTGCTCGACCACGCGCCCAACCTGCGCTTCGTGGTGCGGGCGGGCGTCGGCGTGGACAACATCGACCTGGACGAATGCACGCGCCGCCGGGTCGTCGTCATGAACGCGCCGGACGGCAACACAATCAGCACCGCCGAACTGACCTTCGCGCTGATCCTGGCGCTGGCGCGGCACATCCCCGCCGCCGACGCGTCGATGCGCGCCGGGAAATGGGACCGCAAAAAGTTCATGGGCACGCAGCTCGCGGGCAAAACGCTGGGCATCATCGGCTTCGGGCGCGTGGGCCGCGCCGTGGCCGAGCGGGCGCAGGCGTTCGGCATGACCGAAGTTGCTTACGACCCGTTCGTGCCGGAGCGCGTCGCGCGGCACCTGGGCCTGTCGATCGTGCCGCGCCTGGATGACCTGTTCGCCGAGGCGGACATCATCACGCTGCACGCGCTGGTCACCGACGAGACGCGCGGCCTGATCAACGCCGAAAACATCGCCAAGATGAAAGACGGCGTGCGGATCATCAACGCGGCGCGCGGCAAGCTGATCAACGCGGCGGATCTGGCCGAGGCGCTCAAGAGCGGCAAGGTCGCGGGCGCGGCGCTGGACGTGTACGACACGGAACCGCCCACGGCGGATAACCCGCTGCTGGGCCTGCCGACCGTGATCTACACGCCGCACCTGGGAGCCAGCACGGTCGAGGCGCAGGAAGCCGTCGCAGAGCAGGCCGCGCAGCAGATCGTGAACGCGCTGTTCAACGATCGCTTCGACAACGTGCGCAACCGCGGCGTGTTCGATACGCTGTAGGACCGGCGGCGACAAACAACCGCGACCTCACCCCCGGCCCCTCTCCAACTTGATTGGAGAGGGGAGAAAAACATGTTTTCGACGGACTGTCGAGGGGCGATGCAAGCATCGCCCCTATTGGATCGGGCGAAAACAGGTCCATGCTTGCCACTGAAACGTTTATGGCAACTTCTAGCAAACCCTGTCTCACGCGAGAGACGGCAGAGGGCGGGTCGATGAGGCTCGCCCTTTTTCGTGCCAGTTTCCGTTTCCGTCCGAGTGCGGTAAGATGGACGCATCCCAATTCACTCAAGAAGCGGTGCAGCCGCACACCCATGAGCGACAACTTCGACCTGTTTCGCAACCCACCGGATGAGCCGGAAGAACCCAAGACGCCGCCCCGGCCACCGCGAGCCATCGCGCCCAGAGACGCTTACGACGAGGCAAAACCGCCGTCCGCGCGAGACGCCGCCCGCAACCGGCGCGCCATGCAGGCGGACGGGTTCCGCGTCCAGACGTTCAACAACGGTGAGCTGGTCCAGCCGGAAGCGCCGACCAGATCGGAGGAGCCGGTTGACCTCGATGACGAGGACGACGGCGACGAGATCGAGGTCTTCGACGACGATCCCGAACTGCTGGACGACGAAGACGACCTGGACGAGGATGAGGGCGAGGACGACGGCGACGAGATCGACGCGGCGCTGGCAGCGCGGCGCGGCGAGCGCTCGAAACGCCGCCGCCAGCCCGTGCTCAGCAGGCCGCGCATGATCATCAGCACGTTTAGCTCACTGCTGACGGTCGCGGTGGCCGCCGTGCTCGTCTCGACGCTGTTTTCGTTGTGGACCAGCCCCACGTTCTTTTCGGACGAGTTCCGCGCCGGGCTGAACCGGGTCCAGGCCACGCAGCGCCTGATCAACATCCAGCCCACGCCGCTGCCGACCAGCGCGCACGCCGTCAAGATCGGGATCGTGGCGGGGCACAGCGGCAAGCCCCAGGATCCCAGCCAGAACCTCGACCCCGGGGCGGTGTGTGACGACGGCCTGACCGAGCTGAGCGTCAACCAGGCGGTCGCGGGGCGAGTGCTGGCCGCGCTGCAGCGCGACGGTTATTCGGTCGAGCTGATGGGCGAGTTCGACGACAAGCTGGAAAATTACCGCGCCGACGTGCTGCTTTCGATTCACAGCAACGACTGCCAGGATTACGGCCCCGAAGCGACGGGCTACATCGTGGCGTCAGCGGCATCACGCGGGACGACGCGCGGCGAAGACGAGCGCTTGCTGAACTGCATGATCGAGCAGTACGGCGCGACGACCGGGCTGCCGCGTCACTTCGGCGTCACGGTGGACATGACCGAATATCACACCTTCAGCGAGGTGTCCGCCGATACGCCCGTGGCGATCATCGAACTGGGCTTTTTGCGCAACGACCGCGCTATGCTCACCCAGCAGCAGGATCTGCTGGCACAGGGCATCGCCAACGGCATTCGCTGCTTCTTGCGGCCCGACATTTACACGACGGTCACTGAAGTTACCCCCGACGCGCCCGCGCAGTAGCCGCGATCCGCGCCGTTCTTTACTGTGATTCCGGTACTCATTCGCAGGGTGGAGACGCCAACCAGATGGACTACGAGATCGTGATGTACAGCCGTTTTTCGCCGTGCCCCTACGTCCGCCGGGCCAAGCGGGTGTTCGAGCGCGAGAATATCCCCTACCGTGAAATGCTGATCGACCAGGATCCGGTCGCCAAGCAGCGCGTGCTGGACTGGACCGGCTTCCTGTCCGTGCCCACCATCATCGTGGCGCGCCCCGGCGAGGACCTGCCCTACGAAGATCCCGCGCCGCTGGCGGCGGGCGAAAGTCCGCGCAACGTGGATCGGGGCAGCATGATCACCGAACCGGGCGAGATCCCGCTGGAAAACTGGCTGCGCAAGCACGGGTTCCTGAAATAGCGCCGGGCGCACCCCAACCGCACTGATGCTGAAACGATTTCTGACCCGCCTGTGGCGGCTAGCCTGGTGGCAAAAAGGCATTCTGGCAGGACTTGGCGCGCTCGCGGTGCTGGCCACCGGATACGTGGCGCTGAAGCTCTACGGCAACACGCAGAGCAACAGCGGCGTGTACATCGGGGAATGGTTCAATAACCCCGGCGATCGCGCCCACCTGATCACGACGCGCGAGCAGTGCTCCGACGCGCCGTTCTTGCTGCCATCGGAGGGTTTCATCGGTCTGCTGTGGCGCGATCCCGACGGCCCCTACACCGTGCTGCACCGTCACAGCGGGATCGACATCTTCGGAGACGGCGACCTGGGCGAAGTCCCGGTGTATGCCGTGTACGAGGGGTATCTCACGCGCCTGCCGGAGTGGAAATCGACGGTGATCATCCGCCATGACGATCCGCTGCATCCCGGCGACACGATCTGGACCTACTACACGCACATGGCGTCAGAGGACGGCGAGACGTCGTTCGTGGACGAGGCCTTCCCGCCCGGCGCGAGCGAGGTTTGGGTCGAGCAGGGGACGCTGCTGGGATACCAGGGCGACTATTCGGGCAACGCGCTGGCCCCGGTCGGGCTGCACGTGCACCTGAGCATCGTCAAAAGCGAGCTGGACGGGTCGTTCATGAACGAGGCGGACGTGAACAACACGCTCGATCCGTCGCCGTACTTCGGCCTCCACCTGAGCATCGACGGCAAGCCGGATCGCCCGATTACGTGTGCGAAGTAGCGGCGCATCGGATCATCACCGCGACCTCACCCCCGGCCCCTCTCCAATCAAGTTGGAGAGGGGAGCAAACTCCCCCACACGATTTTGTAGAGGCGGGTTTCACATCTAGGTTTCTATAACGTCGCTACACCCTTCTCACAGGTTCCGATATGCCCCGCCGCGCGGCGCGACCTCCAACACCAAGACAACCAACTCGACGTCCTCGACTGCGTACGAGATGCGCCAGTCGCCTACGCGCACGCGGTACAGGTTGTCGTAGCCGGACAGTTTCTTGCAGCCGTCGGGCCGAGGGTCACGGGCCAGATCGCGGATCGCGGCCATCAGGCGTTGGAGCACGTCTTTCGGCAGCCGCCCCAGGACTTTTTCCGCCCGGCGATGAACGACGATCTGCCATTCTCGGTCCGGCTCACTCATCCAGCAGGCCCTTCGCACGCAGATCAGCTTCGATGTCTTCCAAAGGCCGCGCAGTGGACGGGTCGCGCCGCCATTCCTCGTAGAGCACCCCGGCCTGACGCGCAGCGCGCAGATCGTCAAGCTCGCCTTGCAGCGCCTCATAATCCTCGACGGGAATCAGCACGGCGACCGGCTGGCCGTTGCGCTCGATCACCACGTCGGCAGTCCGTGAAAACACTTTATCGAGCACGTCACGCCACTTGCTGCGCGCATCCCGGCTGCTGATCGTTTCGGTGGTCATCGTTCCGCCCTCCACTAACGGTACATTATGTACATAATGTACCACAATTTCCGGCATGATGGCATGCGGGATCGCTATTGACCCCCTCCCGCCGCGCCGCTATAATTGCGCCAACTTTATAGTCACCCGGAGAGGTAGCATAGTCTGGCCTAATGCGCGCGCCTGGAGAGCGCGTGAGCGGTAACTCCGCTCCGTGGGTTCAAATCCCACCCTCTCCGCCAGAATTCATCCGAAACGGCAGGCGATCATTCACGTCTGCCGTTTTTGGTTCCGTTCCCACCCTCAGGAGGCTCCATGATCACCGTCGAGTTTGCGCGTCCGCTCTACGAAGGCAGTGACCCGATCCACGACTTCGACCACGTGCTGCGCGTGCTGGCGCTGGCCCGCCGCATCGGGCAGGCGGAAGGCGCGGATCCGGACGTGGTGGAGACCGCCGTGCTGCTGCACGACATCCACCGCGCCGACGAGGATCAAGGCCACGCGGCAGGCGATGCCGAAGTGGGCGATCACGCGCTGCTGGCCGCCGACGCCGCCCGACAGATCCTCGCCCGGCAGGACCCGCCGCCCTCGGACGAGTTCATCGAAGCGGTGGCGCACTGCATCGCCGCGCACCGCTTCCGCAACAGCATCGATCCGCAGACGATCGAGGCCAAAACCGTGTTCGACGCGGACAAGCTGGACGCCATCGGCGCGATCGGCATCGCGCGCGCCTACGCCTACGGCGGTATGATGGGCCAAAAGCTGTGGGGCGAAGTGCCCGAAGGCTACGCCGGAAACGGGCCGGATCACACCGCGTACCACGAATTCGTCTATAAGCTCTCCAAAATTCAGGACCGCCTGACGACCGCCACCGGGCGCGCCATCGCGCAGGAACGCCACGCCATCATGGTGGAGTACTTCGACCGGCTGCGGGCCGAAATCGAGGGCCGGGCCTGATCACACCGACAGGAACAGGACAAACGCAGCGAAGCCGTTGACCATTCCCCGGCAAGATCGCGCATAATAGTAAGAGAAAGCACATTTTGCTGTGATGCGATCACGCCTTGCACCTGCCGCGCCGCCGGACCGGTCCGGCACAGCGCGCAGGCGGACACAATGAGGGGTAACGATGAAACGACTTCTAGGAGTCCTGATTCTGGCCGCAGCGTTGATGGCCGGGCCATTGAGCGCGCTGGCCGCGCCGCCCGTCCAGGCCGTCACACCGGCGATCACGGCGTTCACCACCACGGCGACCGACGTCAGCCGCGCCGCGCTCGAAGCGCGCACGGCGCGCGTGCCCATCGCCTGGGCGACCGAGGGCCGCACGCGGGTCGCTAACCTGGCCTTCGACCAGATCCTGCCCAACGGCGACGTGATCGATGCCGAGATCCCGCGCGAGACGCCGTGGGTTCCCGACAGCGGATCGGGCGTTGCCGCGCCGATCCTGCCCGCCGACGATGCGACCGAGATCACGCTGCGGATTCAACTGCGCAACGTGCTCACGGGCGAGGTCTACGACGAACAGACGATCGTGCTGCCGATCAGCGACACCGGCGACGCGGGCGGGGAAAATCTCGACCGTCCGGCGATCACGGCTTTCAACAGCTACGGCGTCGAGCCGACCCTGGAGAATTTGCAGGGCGGCGCGGCGCGCACGCCGATCGAGTGGTCCACGGCCAACCGCCCCGCGACGGCCAATCTCGTCTTCGAGCAGGTGCTGCCCAACGGCAGCGCGGTCAATATCGAGCTGCCGCGCGACGACCCCTGGCTGCCCGACAGCGGCTCCGGCGAGCTTGCGCCCATCGCGCCCGGCAGCGACGCAACCAGCTTCACGCTGCGCGCGCGGCTGGTCGATCTGGTGACGGGGCGCGTGTATGACCAGCGCGAGATCGTGTACGCGATCGGCACACCCGCCCCGCCCGAAATCACGGCGTTCACCACCACCGCGCCCGCCGTCAACGCCGACTCGCTGGCGAACCGCAGCGCGCGCGTCGCGGTCGCGTGGGACGTGTTCAGCCGTCCATCCAACAGCAACCTCCTGTTCGAACAGGTCATGCCGGACGGCGATACGGTCAACATCGAGCTGCCGCGCGGCGACCTGACCGTGCCGTCGTCGGGGACCGGCGTCGTCGCGCCGATCGCGCCCGGTGGCAACGCGCCGGAAATCACGCTGCGCCTGCGTCTGATCGATCTGGCGTCGGGCGAGACGTACACCCAGAAGGATCTCGTGATCCCGGTCACGGACGAGCCGCTGGGCGAGCCGCAGATCGTGTCGTTCACCGCGTCCGACGCGTCCGTGGACGCGAGCGAACTGCTCGACGGCACGGCGCGCGTGCAAGTGTACTGGCAGGTGGATAACCGGCCCGATGGCAGCAACCTCAAGTTCGAGCAGGTCATGGCGGACGGATCGACGGTGAACATCGAACTGCCGCGCGACAATCCCGACGTGCCCACGGCGGGCGCGGGACAGGTTGCGCCCGTCCTGCCAGAAGGCGACGCCACCGAGATCACGCTGCGCCTGAGCCTAATCGACACGGCCAGCGGCAGCGCCTATACCCAGAGCGACGTCACGGTTCCAGTCGATCAAAGCACGGTGCAACCGGTTGTGAGCCGCTTCGACACCAACGACCTGAGCGTGCAGCGCAGCCAGCTTGCCGACGGCACCGCACGCGTCGCCGTCGCGTGGCAGGTCGATCACCAGACCGAGGGGACCAACCTCGTCTTCGAACAGCTACTGCCGGACGGATCGGTGGCTAACATCGAACTGCCGCGCCCCGACCCGATCGTGCCGTCCAGCGGTCAGGGAACCGTCGCGCCGGTCGATCCCGGCAACGCGGACGTGATCACGCTGCGGATACGGCTGGTGAACCTGACCGACGACAGCACCCTGGCGGAGCGCCTGCTGTGGCTGCCGGTCGAGCCGCCAGTCACGGGCATCACGATTAACAGCTTCACCGCCGACCCGGCACAGGGGCAGCGCGGCGACAGCATCCGCCTGTCGTGGAACACGACTGCCGCCACAGCGTCGATCACCGAAATTCTGCCCTCGGGGCGCACCGGCCAGGTCTACGACGATCTGGCTCCCAGCAGCGAGCTGGACGTCACGCTGTCCGGCGGTCAGGGCGCGCGGTTCGTCCTGGCGACCTACGGCGACGGCAGCACCGGGCCGGTCAGCGCGGTCACGGTGAGCGCGCCGACGCGCGAAACCACGCCCGCAGCAACGAACACCATGGCCTTCCAGCCCTTCGAGCACGGCGTCATGGTCTGGCTGAGCGAGTCGCAGACGATCTACGTGCTCTACGAGGACGGCACGTACGGGATCTATCACGATAACTGGCAGGACGGCGACGCGGAAACCGTCACCGAGACCGCGCCGGACGGCCTCGTCGTGCCGCAGCGGGGCTTCGGGGCGATCTGGTCCGGGCAGGAGGGCGTCCGCGATCGCCTGGGCTGGGGCACCGCCGCCGAACAGGGCTACACGGCGGAGACGTCGACCGACGCGGACGGGCGGCTGATCCTGCCGATGCCGGATGGCAGCGCCGTCGTTCTGGGCGACGGCTGGAGCATGCAGTAACGATCACATGGTTTTTGGTGACACACACGCCCTGGCAGACGATCCGCCGGGGCGTGTTTTTGTGGTCCGAGGAACCGGGAGCCTGCGCCATGCCGACCCCGATTGCGCGATCCGTGCCGCTGCGGTACGATCCCGCGCGGTGAACTGGGGGGTATTGTTACGTACGGATGATGGAGCTACACAAAAATGATTGACGAACCCGAGATTTCGCTCGAGGATACCAATCCGCACGAGCCGGTAAATCTGGACGAGCGGTTACGAAACGAAGAGCCGCCCCTCAGCGAAGGGGATACCAGCCCGTCAAGGATCGTACGCCAGGAACCGCGCCGCAGCAGCCGCGCCCAGCAGATCATCGGGGCGCTGATGCTGCTGGGGGCGCTGGGGCTGACGATGGCCGCGACGGTGCTGTGGCTGACGGGCGGCGACGATACGACGCCTGTTGAGCCGACCGGGCAGCCGGTCGCGCAGGTGGCCGGGCCGACTGCGACGGACACTACCGCACCCACGCTGATACCGGACGCGCCGGAAGCAGACGCGACGGTCCCCGCCGCGCAAGCCGCCGCACCGCACATATTTCCCACCGCTGCCGCTGACGAGATCGCTGCCGCGCTGCTCACCCCCGCGCCGCAGCAGCCGGTCGCGTACATTCCCCGCGATAACGCGCCGTTCACCATCCAGTCGCAGCACGAGCGCTCGGAAGTGATCCAGTACACCGTGCAGCAGGGCGACACGCTGGAAAGCGTCGCGGCGAAGTTCGGCCTCAACGACTTCTACACGCTGATCTGGTCCAACACCCGCAACTCGATCAACCCGATGCGCCCCGGCGTGCAGATCAACATCATGCCGACGGACGGCGTGTATTACGAAGTCACCGAAAACATGACCATCGGCCAGCTGGCCGAAAAGTACAACGTCGATCCGTACCAGATCATCGATTCCGAGTACAACAACACGGACTCGTTCAGTCTGTTCGGATCGAGCGAGGACACGCTACTGACGCCGGGCATGAAGGTCGTGATCCCCGGCGCGAAGGGCGAGCAGATGAATCTGCTGGCGGCCAATACCAGCAACGCGGGCGCGGGCAGTTCGGGCAGCGTCAGCGGCTCGTACTCGCTGTGGGGCTGCACGGCCAACATCAGCGGCGGCACCCTGCCCGTAAGCAACCCGCTCAGCGGCGGCTATACCTGGATGCAGAGCTTCATCCCCGGCGTGCACGAAGGCGTGGACCTCTCGCCGTCGATGGGCACCGGGACGCCGGTCGGCGCGGCAGGCGCGGGCACGGTGGTGTATGCCGGGTGGAGCAGCTACGGCTACGGCAACGTGGTCGTGGTCGCGCACGGCATGGCCTTCACCGTCTACGCCCACCTGAACAGCTACAACGTGCGCTGCGGCCAGGACGTCGGCGCGGGGCAGCAGATCGGGCAGGTCGGCAGCACCGGGAACAGCAGCGGGCCGCACCTGCACTTCGAGGTCCGCGACGCGAACTTTAACCCGCGCAATCCGCAGGACTACGTAGGCTTCTAGCATGAGCGACTCAACCCTGGCTTCCGTGAGACAGCAGTGGCCGGTCATCGGGCACGAGTGGGCGATCGAGCATCTCGACCGCGCGCTGAAGCACAACCGGATGCGCCACGCCTACCTGATCACGGGGCCGGGGCATATCGGAAAAACGACGCTGGCGCGCTCCTTCGCCTCGGCGCTGGTGTGCACCGGAGAAAACGCGCCGTGCGGCGAGTGCCGTGCGTGCCGGTTGATCGCGCGGGGGAGCCATCCCGACCTGACGATCATCGACTCCGGCGAAAAGGGCAGCGTGTTGAAGATCGAGCAGGTCCGCGAGCTGCAGCAGGTGCTGTCTCTGAGGCCCTACGAGGCCCGCTACCGCGTCGCAATCCTGCGGCGCTTCCACGAGGCCAATCCCGCCGCCGCCAACGCCCTGCTGAAGACACTGGAGGAACCCACGCGCGACGTGGTGATCATCCTCACCGCCGATTCCGCCGACGCGCTGCTGCCCACGATCATCTCGCGCTGCCAGCCGATCCACCTGCGCCCGCTGCCGCTGCAAACCGTGCGCGACGCGCTGCTGGATCAGTACGGCGCGACGCCGGAACAGGCCGAGATGCTGGCGCGGCTCTCCGGCGGGCGCATCGGATGGGCGATCGCCGCGCTGCAAGACCCCGCCGAGATGGAAATGCGCCAGCAGGCCGTCGAGTGGCTGGAGCAGGCGCTCCAGGGCAAGCGTAGAGAACGCTTCAAGCTCGTCGAGGCCCTGCCGGGCGATAAAGGCGAGCTGCTGCCCCTGCTGGACGTGTGGCAGGGCTACTGGCGCGACGTGCTGCTGCTGGCGAACGGCAGCAGCGCCCCGATCACCAACTACGACCATGCCGAGCGGTTGAGCGTGCTGGCGAAGGCGGTTGGGCCGGACGCCGCGTATCAGGCACTGGACGCTACCTGCCACACCATCGTTGCGCTGGGGCAGAACGGCAATACGCGGCTGGCGCTCGAAGTGCTGATGCTGGACTACCCCACGCTCTAACCCCCGTCGATCCGTTTGCTCAGGCGCACGGCGGTCGTGCCGTCCGGCAGATCCTCCGGCTCGCCTATCACGACGTAGCCCATCCGCCCCCAGAAACGCAGCGCACCGGGATTGTTCACCTGCACGCCCAACTGTATTTCGCGGATCGCCGGATTCGCGCGGATTTCCGACTCCGCCGCGCCCAGCACGGCTTCCCCCAGGCCGCGCCCGCGATACGGTGAGCCAATCATCAACAGCTCGATGAACGCCACCGCCGGATCGCCCTCGAAGCCCGCCGGAATGACATCCAGCACGCCCGTGAGCCGCCCTTCCGCGTCATAGATGCCCCGGAACACGCCTCCGGCGTCGTGTGACAGGCGCAGGTCCTGTTCG
This sequence comes from Aggregatilinea sp., assembly GCF_036822615.1. Classification (NCBI taxonomy): domain Bacteria; kingdom Bacillati; phylum Chloroflexota; class Anaerolineae; order Aggregatilineales; family Aggregatilineaceae; genus Aggregatilinea; species Aggregatilinea sp. The sequence continues at coordinate 59,772 of NZ_DAISHJ010000013.1, forward strand.
ACCATCGCGGCGGAAGCGTGCGGCTGCGGTCCGAGCGCGAGAAAATCTTCGCACTGCCGATACAGGGCTAACAGTGGTTCAAGCTGCGTTTCATCGACCGGAACCAATTCGAACGATGGGTGCTGTGGCGGATTCATCCTGACCTCGCTTTTTAAGGACCTGACTTTTCAGGTATCGCGCTGCGTTTTTGTTGTGCACAGGTATCCTGATTCTAAGAAGCTTTTTCTTGTGGATGAAAAGAAGAATAAATAGTAGTCGTAGTCGTAGAGCCTGTTCGTATGTCGATAAGCGAGCCGAAGATCTTTTGAGGCTCGATCTGCACGCCCACATCTGGCAGCACGAAAAGAGTCATACACCACATCTCTGCTCTATTTCCAGAATCACCCTGCCGGGGTTGTGATTCTGCCGTAGACACCGCCTGTTGATAACTGTGAACAGTTGTCCACAGTATGAACAGGCTCAAAATCGCGCAAAATTCCGCTCATTTGTTCGCGCCAACATCTGGTGCCGACCCGATGTTCTATCCTATTTGTGGTCCGGCCCGTTTTGGGTGTGCTGCCGCTGTGCACAGCTTTCGACACGTTGTGCACGCCCGGCTGCGACTGTGCACAGGCGGCGCGCACGGCGGATCTGATGATGGTAAATTGACGGGGAACGGGCGGCGTCGGTGGGCAGTCCTGGCCGCCAGATGTGGTTATTACGGCGCGTGGATGCTCCGCATGTGGCGGCGCAGTGGACATGGGCGCGCGAATGTTAAAACGAACGGCGGCGCGCAGCCTGTCGATAAGTGGTGGGTGGTTATCAACAAGGCGTGGAATCGCGGTGTTTGCGGGCATTGGGGCGCTGATCGTTGATCCGGTGGGGGCTGTGGATGAAGGGTCCGGTGCGGCAGGCGGTGAACGGGCGGCGTGTGTGGGGGGCGGGTGGAATAGTGCAGTTTTGCGAGACAGTCCCCCTGACCCAATGCAAGCGGAGGGAACGGGAACCGCGCAAAAGCCGGGCGGAGCAAGCCCCGCCCCTACGGATAGAGGGCGCTCGTCTCCCCTTTCCAATCTGGGGTGGTTGCGGGAGGGCGGGCAGTGCCCGATCGGGATTTGGAAGGGACGCAGCCTGTCCATTGGGAAAAGCCCGGCGGAGCAAGCCCCGCCCCTACGGTCATGGGATCTGGGGGGTGGTTCGGGAAAGGGTAGATGTGCAGCACAAAACTGCCGCTGCAGCGGCGCGGTGACTGGACGGGGAATCGGTTGGGAGGTGTGGGGTTGGGGCTACTGGTACAACTGGCGGCGGATGGCGCTCAGTTCGTGGCGCAGCGTATCGTCGAGCGCGATCTCGCTGGCGATCTTCTTGTAGCCGTGCAGGATGGTGCTGTGGTTGCGGCCCAGCGCCTCCCCGATCTGGGGCAGCGAGGCTTCGGTTTCTTCGCGGGCCAGATACATCGCCACCTGCCGCGCGCGGACCACTTCCTTGGAGCGGCCCTTGCCCAGCAGATCGTCGAGGGAAAGCTGGTGGAAGGTCGCGGTGGCGGCCAGCACCTGCTTGATGTCCGTGCCTTTGCGCTGCTGCGAGGGGTGCGACGGCTGGCGTACGGCCTGCGCTTTGCCCAGAACGCGATAGGCCAGCTCGGCGTTGAGCGGTTCCTTCGTGAGCTGCGTGCGGGCCAATACCTGCGTGAGCAGTCCTTCAAGCTCGCGCACGTTGGGCGTTTCCGGCTCGGCCAGGATTTGTGCCACATCGTCCGGCAGCGGCATGCCCTGGGCCGACGCTTTCGACTTGAGGATCGCCAGCCGGGTCGATTCTTCCGGCGGCTGGACATCGGCCAGCAGACCGCCCTCGAAGCGACTGCGCAGGCGCTCGTCCAGGGTGCTTAGCGTATGAGGGTGCACGCCGCACGTCACGACGATCTGGCTGTTCTGGCTGATCAGCGTGTTGAAGACGTGGTAGAACTCTTCTTCGGTGCTGGTCTTGCCCGCGATGAACTGGATATCGTCCACCAGCAGCACGTCCGCGCCGCGATACCGATCACGGAATTCGGCCATCGTATGCGAGCGGATGGAGGCCACCATATCGTTGGTGAACATTTCCGCCGTGACCATCACCACGCGCTTGCCTGAAGCCTCGCACGCCTGCCCGATGGCGTTGAGCAGGTGTGTCTTGCCCAGTCCGCTGCCGCCGTAGAGCGTGAGCGGATTATAGGCATCGCCCGGCGCATCCGCGACGGCTTTGGCCGCGGCCTGTGCAAACAGATTGCTCGGCCCGGTGACGAACGACTCGAACGTGCAGCGGCGGTTGAAAGGCAGCCGCGCGTTAAGGGACCGCTCGGCGGCGGGTTGGGGCGTCGTGTGGCGCTCGCGCGGGTCGTACTCGGCGGTGCGGGCAGGCCGGTGCGCTGAAGGCACGGGATCGGGGCGCGGCGCGGTGTGGAGGGCTGCGCGCGGCGCGAGGGCACTGTCGAGGGTATCCACTTCCGCGCTGCTGTCGCTGGCCGCTGTTGCGGCGACGGCGACCGCGGCTTTGGCCTGCGGCACGGCGGCGGCGCGATCTTCGTCGGGCAGGGATTCAAACAACGTCCCGGCTTTACGCTCGACGGTGGGCTTCGCCGCGGTGTAGACCACAAAGTTGACGCGGACCGGCTCCCCGATCAGATTGCTGAGAGTCTGGGAAATAAGGTGGTAAAGATGCTGCTCCAGCCAGTCCTTCGCGTAGGCGTGGCGCACGCGGATGGTCATCGTGCCGTCCTCGTAGGCCAGCAGCTCCGCGCCCTTGAGCCACGTATCAAACGTGGCCCGGTTGAGCTGAAGCTCTAGTTGGCCGAGTGTGGCATGCCAGGCGTCGCGTGGGCTAAGCATTTTACCGGACTGTCCTTAGATCCGCAGTTGAGACAAGGCGCGAGCTACCGTCCGGGGCAATAAGGCCCCGGCGGAACAAAATCAATCTGATCCTGGGTCGAGCTGATATCCAATTGCTGTTGGTAAAACGAGGTCAAGGGTTTCAACCATGGAGAGCCGAGCTGCTCCCGCTTCCCGTGGTCATTGAGGTCTTCTGTCCCCCTGACTGAAGTAAAATCATTTTAACAGACTCGGGGGGCAAAACTCAATGTGATTCAGGCTTCGAACCTTAAAAGGTTGAATTCTTTAAGGTTCAAAAAAAACGGGACATCGCATGTGAATCTCAATGGCTCGAAAGATGAGTCTCAAAAACTGAGTCTTAGCCGCTGTAATGGCCAGATACAGGTTGACTCATCTCATAATGCCACCAAATCTACGGATTTGGGCCGGAATCAGCGTTTGGAGCAGAATCTGAATCTTAAAATTTTTTGACCAATCCGAAATTTTAAGGTTGGCATTTAACATCCCCAAATGTGAATCACGCTGCGGTTGTTTGGGATTCTATGTGCGATTCACCCGTTTATCCCGCCTTCAAATGGGGCGAGTCAAAGAATGACGCCGGATCCGGTTGGGTCCGGCGTCATAAACCAGCATGGTGCGGTGGACTGGGCGCTTACAGTCCCTGGCGATCTTCGCCGGGCAGCCCGAACAGATAGGTGCGCTGTTTGGGGTCCATCGACGCGGCCAGCGTGGTTTCGGTGCGCTGCGTCCACGTCAGGAAGATGTCGCGCGAGAAACTGTAGAGCAGTTCCCCGGCCAGGGTGGTGAAGTCGGTGCTTTCGATATCCGCCTGCTGCTTGGGCCACCCGTATCCCCACGCGAACCACGAGCCATCTGCGAAAACGATGAAGTCGTAGAACGCGCGGGTGGTGGGCTCCTCCGTCAGAAAGACGCCGATACGCGCGCACAGATCCTTGAACTGCGCGCCGGGAATACGGGCCTGGTCAAGCGCGTTGGGCCGCGCATAGCCCGGCAGGGGTACGAAGATCACGCTCCAGTCTCCAATATAGATCTGAAGACCTTCCCGGCCTCCGCCCGCAGGATGGGCGAACCGGCGCGATTTCCCCATGCCTGGGATATCTCGCTGGCGGGCATCTTCGAGCACCGTTTCGATGGCACTGAACAACCGGTCGGTAAATTCAATGAGCTTTTCTTGCAGGCGGGCCTGAATCTGCATGCGTTCGGTGAGGATCTGGCCCATGCCCGTCAAAAATTCATCGTAACTCCTGGTATCCACTGACCTGCTCCCCTGACCCATGTTTTTGGCGTGTGATACCCTCGATTTTGTGCCCAACCGCGCCGTGACGCAAGCGCGCGAGAATATGCCATGCACTTACAGCCCGCATTCCCTGGCCGCTTCCTCCGCGTAACTCTGGAAAAGAGCCGGGCGGGTTACAAACCCGCCCCTACAGATTGCGGTCGGTGGGCAAGTGCGAAACGTATTCTCGCGCGCAAAAAGCGTATGAACGCTTCTAGCCGTGGCGCTCCATGAACCGGTGAATGCGCTCCAGTGCTTCTTCGATCTTGTCGTAAGACGTGGCGTAACACGCGCGCACGAAGCCCGCGCCGCTGGCCCCGAACGCCGAGCCGGGCACGACCGCGACCTTCTCTTCCATCAGCAGCGTTTCAGCGAATTCGTTCTCGTCCATGCCCGCCGCCGCGATGTTGGGGAAGGCGTAAAACGCGCCGCGCGGCTCGAAGCAGGTCAGGCCCAGCGAGTTGAAGCCGGAGACGATGAGCTTGCGCCGACGGTCGTATTCGACGCGCATTTCCTCGACGGCGTCTTCGGCGTTGGGCAGCATTTCCGCCACAGCGATCTGCGCGGTCGTCGGCGCGGACATGATCGTGTACTGGTGGATTTTGCGCATGGGGTCGATCAGCCAGGCCGGACCCACGGCATAGCCCAGCCGCCAGCCGGTCATGGCGTGGCTCTTGCTGAACCCGCCCAGCACGATGGTACGCTCGCGCATGTGGTCCAGCGTGGCGAAGTGCGTGTGCTCGAAGCCGCTGTAGATCAGCCGGTCGTAAATTTCGTCGGAGATCACGATCAGGTCGTGTTTTTCTGCGACGGCGGCGATCTCGGCCAGCGCCTCGCGGGACATAATCGCGCCGGTGGGATTATTGGGATAGCCGATCAGGATCGCCTTGGTGCGGGGCGTGATGGCCGCTTCGATTTCCGCCGCGGTGACCTGGAAGTCCCGCGCGGGGGACGTGTCGATGATCACCGGGACGCCGGTCGCAAACATGACCTCGGCGGTGTAGGCGGTAAAACACGGCTGGGGCACGATCACCTCGTCGCCGGGGTTGAGCAGGGCCGTCATAATCAGGTAGAGCGCTTCGCTCACGCCGACCGTGACCAGGATCTCGTTCGCCGGGTTGTACTCGATGCCGTACAGCCGCTTCAGGTAGTCCGAGATCGCCTGCCGCAGCTCGACCGTGCCGCTGTTGCTGGTGTAGTGCGTATCCCCGGCCTGCAAGGACGCGATCCCGGCCCGGACGATGGGCGCAGGCGTGACGAAATCCGGCTCGCCAATGCCCAGCGAAATCACGTCGTCCATGGTCGCGCTGATGTCGAAGAACCGCCGGATGCCCGACGGCGGGACGGAAAGAACACGATCCGCTATAAACTGTCGCATAACTGAACTCCTGGCTTACGCGCCGCTCTTGGCGTTCAGTATAACAGGCTTTCCCGGCACGCTGTAGAACCAACGGAACCATCATGCGGGCCGGGGTCAGGTCTTCCGCGCTGCGCGTCTATATATAAGGTCGTGGGAGTCCGGAGCAGCGGCGGGCGAAACAAGCCCCGCCCCTACGGATCGTGGGGGCAGGTTGCCATTCCTCTGGAGGGGCGGGTTTCATGCTCTTTAACTTTTAAATCCGGAAAACCAGGGCGGGTTAGAAACCCGCCCCTACAAAATCCCATTGGGCGCTGCCTGTCTCCCCTCTCCAACCCAGATTGGAGAGGGGCCGGGGGTGAGGTCGCGGTGATGACCGGATTATTTGATTGAACTGCATCAAACTCGCCCGGTAGGGGCGTATTGCAATACGCCCCTACACAACTCATCCGCCGGATCGTGTTTTGCCCTTCAATTCCCGCCTGGCGCACTGCTAGATCAGGCTGTCGGGATCGGCGCCCTCGCCATAGGCCACCCCTTCGATGAACCCCCGCGCCCGCTCCGTGTGGGGATAGCGGGCGAGATAGGCCCAAAAGTCGCTGCCGTGGTGCGGGTATTTGCGGTGGACCAGCTCGTGCGCGATCACGTAGTCGATCACGTAGTCCGGCCATGTGCGGATGCGCTCGCTGATGCGGATGTCGCCATCCGTCGCGCCGCCGGACGTGCAGCTTCCTAGCCGGTGCGTCATGTTGCTCACCCAGCGGATGGTGTGCCAGCACAATTCGCCGTCGAAGTAACGCTTGTTGATCGCCTGCGCGCGCGTGTCGAGATCATCGTCGTGCTGGCGGCGCGCCCGCGCCCGCTGTTTGAGCACCTGGGCGATGATGTCATCCAGCAGGCGATCGATCTGGTCGCGGCGGACCGAGGCCGGGACGCGCACCACGATCGTGTCGCCGCGCAGCGTCCAGCGCGCGGATGTGCGCAGCCGCCTGTCGCGCGTGAGGGTGACCGTAAGCTGGTAGGGTCCGTCCGGCACGCGGCGCACCACTTCGGTAAGGGGGTGATCTCCGTCTGGTTTCCTCGGCATAGTTCCCCTGTCATTGGCGTATTATGCGCTTCTACGGCAGCAGAATTATATGCGCCAACTCTTTTGGAAGCACATGCAGGATGAATGGCTCCGATAGGAGATGCCAATTTGCACCTTTGCCGACCCCCTATTCCAGAATAGAATAGGGGGTATGAACCAACCAACGCCTGAACCCGTCTTGCTTGGCCTGCTCGCCGTCCAGCCCTGTCACGGCTACCAACTGCTGGAAGTGTTTCACGATCCCGACGAATTGGGCCGCGTCTGGAACATGAGCACCAGCCAGCTTTACGCCGTGCTGAAACGCCTGGAGCAACAGGAGTTCATCACGGGGGTTCCGGTCCAGGTCCCGGACGCGCCGACCCGCACGGAGTATCACCTCACCGAAGCGGGGCGGGACGCGCTCGACCTGTGGCTGCACGACAGCCGTCCCTCGGCCAGCGTGCGGCGGGTGCGGATCGAGTTCCTCAGCCGTCTCTACATTGCCCGGCTGCTGAATATCCCGACGATCCCCATCGTACGCGCGCAAAAAGCCGCCTGCGAACACCAGCTTAAGATGCTCCAGGTGCAGGAAGAACAGGCCCTGCCGGGCGTGGGTTACCTGGCATTGGAGTTCATGATCGCCCAGCTTCATGCCGTCTTGCAGTGGATCGACCGCTGCGAAGTAGTGCCTTTGGTTCGCCCCGAAGAGGAGTAAAAGATGTTCAAGCGATGGATTCTGCCTGTTTTGCTCATTGCCGCCCTGCTGGTGACGCCCAGCATGGGCACTCACGTTCGCGCTCAGGACAGCCAGACGCTGACGGTCTTCGCCGCGTCGTCGCTGACCAACGCGTTTGAGGAAATTGCCACTGCCTTCGAAGCCGATCACGAGGGCGTCGATGTGGTCTTCAACTTTGCCGGATCGTCGGATCTGGCCGTGCAGCTTTCCGAAGGTGCACCCGCGGACGTGTTCGCCAGCGCGAACAACAAGCAGATGACCGTCGCCAAAGACGCAGGCCGCATCACGGCTCCCGTTCGCACCTTCGCCAAGAACCGGCTGGTGCTGATCGTGCCCGTCGATAACCCTGCCAACATCCAGTCCCTGCGCGATCTGGCGAATCCCGGCGTGCTGCTGGTGCTGGCCGCGCCGGACGTGCCCGTACGCGACTACACCGATACGATGCTGGAAAAGATGGTCGCCGATCCCGCCTATGGCGAGGAATACCGCAGCGCGGTGATGGCGAATCTCGTGTCTGAGGAAGACAACGTGCGCCAGGTGTCGGCGAAGGTCGCGCTGGGCGAAGCCGACGCGGGCACGGTCTATCTGACCGACGTCACGCCGGACATCAAGGATCAGGTCATCATCCTGCCGATCCCGGACGCGTACAATACCGTCGCCACCTACCCGATCGCCGTGACCGATAATCCCGCCGAGCCTGAACTGGCGCAGGCGTTCGTGGACTACGTGCTGGCAGCCGAGGGCGGCCAATCGATCCTGACCGGCTGGGGTTTCATTTCGAGCATCATCCCCGAACAGCCCGCGACGATCGCGCTGGCGACCGACGGCGCACTGCACGTCGAGGGTCAGGTGGTGAACCCGCTGACGCTGACCGCCGAGGATCTGCGCGCGGCCTACGGCGCGACGACCGCCGACGTGACGACCACGGACGCGGACGGCGCGGAAGTCAGCACGACGTACACGGGCGTGCTGCTGACCAGCCTGTTCAGCGACGCGCAGGTGAACTTCAACGCGGACGTGAAGAACGACAAGCTGAGCATGTACATCGTCGCTACCAGCGCGAGCGGCTATCAGGTCGTCGTGAGCTGGGGCGAGATCGATCCGGACTACGGCGCGCAGCCGGTCATGGTTGCTTACGACGCGGACGGCGCGGAAACCAGCCTGACGTTGGTCGTGCCGGGTGATGCGAGCGGCAGCCGGACCGTGACCGATCTGGTCAGCCTGAGCCTGCGCGACGCGCCGCCCGTCGGGTAGCGTTTCCCACCCCCATGCTCTGGGGGCGATCCCCCCTTCGCTCCCAGAGCATGCCTTTTATGATTCGGGCCTTGTTGGCCGATCCTTTTCCGGCTATTGTAAGAGGTTGTGCGTTTGGCTCGTTCCATGCCCGGGTAAAACCACCCCACGGCGGCATACAACGCAAGCGCAGTAAGGTTGATCCGGTGGCAGAAAAGGTTTATAAAGCCCCAGGCAGGCTTTCCCTCGTATCGTTCTGGCGCGATTTCGGCGCGGTCGTGTCCTGGACAGGGCGTGGGCTGACTCTGCTCATGAGCGCCTGCGCCGTGCTGCTGATCGCGCTGCCCATCGGGTCGTTGATCTGGCGCAGCATCGACGAGCGCGCCTGGGAGCTCGTCCCCGAAGGTTCCATCGTACAGGCCATTCAGCTCAGCCTCACGACCACGGCAGTCAGTATGCTGCTGACGCTGCTGCTGGGCACGCCGCTTGCCTACGCGATGGCGCGGCGCAAATTTTGGGGCAAGCGGCTGGTGGGCGTGCTGGTGCAGCTCCCGATCGTGCTGCCGCCGTCGGTGGCCGGGCTGGCGCTGCTGATCACGTTCGGACGGCGCGGCGTGATGGGGCCGGTGTTGCAAGACCTCGGCATTCAGCTCGTATTCACCAGCGCGGCGGTGGTCATCGCGCAGACGTTCGTCGCCATGCCGTTTTACATTCGCTCGGCGGAGGTCGGCTTCCGGCTGGTGGATATGGAAGTCGAGCAGGCGGCGATGGTGGACGGGGCGAGCAGTTGGACACGCTTCCTGTACGTCACGATCCCGCTGGCAAGCCGCTCGCTGATCACGGGCGCGCTGTTGAGTTGGGCGCGCGCGCTCGGCGAGTTCGGCGCGACGATCCTGTTTGCGGGCAATTTGCAGGGCCGCACGCAGACGATGCCGCTGCTCATTTACAACATCTTCGAGCGCAACATCGGCGCGGCGATCTGGACGGCGCTGATTCTGATCGCACTGGCGGCGCTGATCCTGACGGCGACGCTGTTCCTGGCGCGCGAGGACGAGCAGCGGGTGGCGTAGCGGGGCATGAATTAACCTCACCCCTGACCCTTCTCCAATCAAGTTGGAGAGGGGAGACAAGCCCGTCTCAACAGGTTTTGCAGGGGCGGATTTTGACGGAACAAAACAGCGCCGCTCTGGGTTCAGGGCGGCGCTGTGTGCTGTACTGCGACGAATCTCCGCTTAGACGGCGGTGATCACTTCGTAGAGGTTGCGCGTATCGCGCGACGGCTGGATGCCGAAGGCCTGCTGAAGCGTCCGGGTCAGCTGTTGGTACTGCGAGGCGGCCTCGTCGCGGCGGCCCTGTTGGTAGTAGATGAGCATCACGTCGCGGTGCACATCTTCCCAGTCGGGCTTTTCACGCAGCGCGCGCAGCAGGTAGCCCAGCGCCTGATCCAGCTCACCCAGACCGCGATGGTAGCGGCCCAGGCCGATTAATGCCTGCGCGTACTTGTGCTTCAGTTCGGCGCGGCGCGCTTCGGCCCACGACGTCTCAACGCCCGGCAGGTAGTCCGCGCGGTAGAGCTGCACGGCCTGATACCAGTTGGCGGAGGCGCTGCCCTCGTTGATGATCGCGTCTTGCACGGATTCCTCGAAGGTGCGCACGTCGTAGTGCACCGACAGGCGCGGCGAGTGGACGTAAAAACCGCCGGAGTAGTTGGTCAGCTCGTAGCCCAGGCGCTCGCTGATCTTACGCTTGGTCACGTGGAAGACGTTGGTCGCTTCTTTGACCGACATGTTCGGCCAGAAAATGCTGAAGATCTCGTCGCGGGTCACCATGGGATGATCGACGAAGTAGTAGAAGAGATGGCGGGGGAGTGAACCATCCCAACTGGTGACGGGCTGGCCGTCGATATAGACGTGGCCGCCGGACAGTGCAAAGACCTCAAGCTGGCCGCGACCGCCTTCTTCACCGTAGATGCCGCCGCCCAATGCTTCTTCGTTGCCCACGACAGCGGCCTGACCCTCGTTGATCAGGTCGTTCCAAGGCTGAAGATCCATAAGGCGCGCGCTGATGACAATCTGGACATTACCCGGCATGACGTCGGGCAGCGAACGGATGAACGGATCCATTGGGCCGGTCGAACCGAGCCGGTCGAATGCGTCCAATAGCAGTACGTAGCGTTCGGAGCGCAGACTACCCAGGTCGGCAGCGAATGCGACAGCCAATTCGTCCGGGTGCGCGCGCGAACTGATCGCGTTGAGCGTCTGGCTGTCGAACCCTTGGGGGAAGATATCACCGATGATATGCTTTAACCAGGTCTGGAGGGTGGTATCATCTTCGGAGAGGGTGTAGTAGACGATGTCCTGATTGTACTGCTGGAGCAGCAGCGCCACGAGGGCGTTGCGGCCACGGTGCCGAGGATAGAGAATGACGAGTGGTTTGTCGCGCAGTTTCGATTCGAAATCGCGCAGGGTCGTCTCTGCGACCTGTTCTACTATGGGTGTTGACATGCTGGCATCCTTTTATTTGCTACTCTACCGTGCTGTGATGAAGACACACAGACACATAAGCTTCTCAACGCGGACAGACTCTCTCGTCCCCGCCGCCGGATGCTCCAGCCCCATCTATTCCGCTTACCCACACTAGGAGAGTTGTATCGAGTGATACTGCTTATGTTCAGTTTGCTTCTTCTTCATTTAGCGACGTATTATCGCTATTCAAGGATATAATGTCAAACTTTGAAGGTAATTCTAATACAAAAGTCGTCGTAATACGCTTGCTTCAGGGTAGGATTTGTTGATCAGAGGTTATTTTTCTTTTCTGGTATTCATCTTTTCCTAATATCTGATCTGAAACTCGCGCCAACCTGGAGGCTCGACTTGAGTGTAACGCTTCGCCCCTACACACCAACACACCGCCGGAAGCGATGGCAGCCGGTGACGATCCTGCTTGGGGTAGTCCTATCCGGGCTGGCGGCCTGCCTGCCCGTGGAGGAGCCGCCGGTCCCAACCGTCGCCCAGATTGATACACTACCGACGGCGCTGTTTCTCACCCAGAATGCCCCGCCCGCCGGGTTTGGCGAGGTGAACTTCGATCCGATCGACGCAAATTTGACCGATCTTGAAGGGTGGGCCTATCGCATCACGGGCAGCTTCAGCGGCACGTTTGTCGAGTCTGGCGATCCGGCCAGCGGCGACTTCGAGATCGACGTGTGGTCGAACGAGCTGGGAGAGGCGCGGCGGGTCACGCTCCAGGTGCGTGGCGCGGCGCTCTCACCGGACGCGGCGGGCCGCCGCCTGGAAGGCGTGCGCCTGAGCAACGACTATTACACGGTCGATACCAACGGGGTCTGTACGGCGGGCGGCGACAGCGCGTCGATCATCGCGGACCTGTCGGCGGGGCAGATCATCGGCGGGGTGCGCGGCGCCGTGCCGAACGGCTTCCACCACGAGATTGCGGGCATCGAGTCGTGGAACTATACCTTTGCGCCGGAAGACGCCCGGCTGCCTGCCGTGCACCAGGAAGAGGGCAGCAGCGTCAGCATGACGCCGGACCTGTGGATCGCGCCGGACTACAACGCGGTGATGACGTACGACCTGCGGCTGGTGGTCGAAAACGTGCGGATTTTGTGGGCGGAAAAACCCGTTTCGGGCACGCTGAAGATGCGCTACGAACTGGACGCGGGCGCGCTGCAGGATCTGCCGAATATCTCGATTCCGAACGGCTGCTAGGGGACTTGGCCTCAAGCAAGGGGAACGGTATAATTACGCTCAATACCCACTTAAAAATTCACCTGCGTCTTCCACAGGGAGATCCTTCCACGGGAGAAGTGTATGCGCGTCTCCGTTTTGCAAGAGAACTTAGCCAAGGGCCTGAGCATCGTAGGGCGTGCCGTGCAATCGCGCCCGACGCTTCCCATTCTCGCCAACGTTATGATCAAGACCGAGGAAGCGCGGCTCCAGCTTTCCGCGACCAACCTTGAGTTAGGGATCACCTGCTGGATTGGGGCGAAGGTCGATACATCAGGCGAGGTGACCATTCCCGCGCGCACGCTGCAAGAACTGGTCGGCACGCTGCCGCCGGAGCGCGTGGACATGGACCTCGATCCGCGTTCGCTGACCCTGCACCTGGACTGCGCGGGCAAGACGGCCAACATCAAGGGCATGGAAGCGGGCGAGTTCCCGCTGATGCCCGATTTCGACACGGATCGCGCGCTGTCGGTCCCGGCGCAGGCGTTCAAGGAGATGATCGATCAGGTCGTCTTCGCCGCCGCGAAGGAAGACAACCGCCCGATCCTGACCGGTATTCTGGCGCGCTTTGAGGGCGAAACGCTCACGCTGGCCGCCGCCGACGGCTACCGGCTGGCAGTGCGTACCATCGAGCTGGAACTGGGCATCGGCGGGCGCAGCGTCGAGCCGATGATCATCCCGGCGCGCACGCTGCAAGAACTGAGCCGCATCATCACTGACGAGGACGAGGAAGTGCTGATCGCCTTCCCCGACGCGCGCGGGCAGGTGATGTTCAGCCTGGGCAGCGTCGTGCTGATCTCGCAGCTCATCGAAGGCAAGTTTCCCGACTACGAAGCGATCATCCCGCGCCGCTACGAAACCGCGACTCTCGCTTATACCAAAGAACTGCTGGCCGCGTGCCGCAGCTCTGAGGTATTCGCCAAAGATTCGGCCAATACGGCGCGCATCGTGGTCGAGCCGAGCGACTCGAACACACTGCCGGGCCGCGTGATCGTGGCCGGGCGGTCGCAGGAAAAAGGCGACGCCGAGGCCCCGGTCGATGCGTCGGTCGAGGGGCACGGCGTGGAAATCGCGTTCAACATCCGCTACCTGATCGACGTGCTGAGCGTGATCCGTGAGGAACAGGTCGTGCTGGAAACCAGCGGCCCGACCGCGCCGGGCGTGGTGCGTCCCGCCGGGCGCGATGACTTCATCCACGTGATCATGCCCATGTCCACGGGGCGCTAAACGCGCTCCGCGTGCACGGTGAGTTTGGTAAACGTCCGGCTTGAAACAGGCCGGACGTTTTTGATCGTGAGGGCAGGATGGACACGGACCGGTACCAAAAACTCTACGACCGTCTCGCGCCGTTTTATGCCCCGGCGATGCGGCTCTTTCCCATGTGGCGGCGGTATACCGAAGCGGTTCTGCCCTGGCTGCCCGCGTCGGGGATCGTGCTGGAGGTGGGGCCCGGTCCCGGCGTGCTGCTGACCGAGATCGCGGCGCGCGTGCCGCTGGCGGTGGGCCTGGACCTGTCGCCCGCCATGCTTCGCCGCGCTGCGGGGCGTCTCCGCCGTGCCAACCGGAGACCTTGCCTCGCGCGGGGCAACGTGCTGCGGCTCCCGTTCGCGGCGGAGACGGTGGACGGCGTCGTCCTGACGTTTGTGTTCAGCGCCGTGCCGGATGGTCAGGCCGCCATGAAAGAGATGGCGCGGATTTTGCGGCCCGGCGGAGTGCTTGCGCTGGTGGACGCGTGCGAGCCAGCCGATCGCAACCGGGCGGCGCTGTTCCTGGCGCGCATGTGGACCCGGTTCGGCGACGTGATGCGCGACGAGGCTGCGTTGATGCAGGCGGCGGGCCTTGAGGTGGTGGAGTGCAGGGAGTTCGGGGCGTTCCACAGCATCCGGCTGACCGTGGGCCGCAAGCCGGACGCGCGATAAGCGGTACGCCCGCCCGCACCTGCCATCTTGACCGCGCGGGCGGGTCTTCAATATACTGAACACACTGCCCTGTTTTTGTGAGGGTGCACGCCCGGCCTGCGCCGGGTTTTTTACGCCCTGGATCGCTGTAGCTTCACCGGTCCCTATCCAAGAGCCGCGCCGCCATGACCCGTCTGCGCACCTTTTACGTTCTGGTCGCCACGCAAATCTTCTCGCTGATCGGCAGCCGCATGACCGGCATAGCGGTCGGCTTCAAAGTGTTCGACGACACCGGCAACACCGCTCCGCTGCTGATCGCGGCATTCTTCGCGGAACTGCCGGGCATGGTCGGTGGCACGTTCACCGGGCTGCTGGCGGATCGCTGGGACCGGCGCTACGTGATCATGCTGGGCGACGCGGGGCAGGCCGCGGGGACGCTGCTGCTGTTGGTCACGTTCGTTACGGGGACGTTCGAGCTGTGGCATCTCTACGTCGCCATGTTGGTGCAGGGCGTCTTCGGCACGATTCAAGGCCCGGCCAGCAGCGCCGCGATCACCATGCTGGTGCCCGATGCGCTGCGCGACCGCGCGAACGGCCTGAACGAGATGGGCTTTCCGTTGGCGGGCGTCGTCGCGCCTGTGTTCGCCGGGCTGCTGTACAGCGTGGTGGGCGTCAGCGGCGTGATCGCGTTCGACCTGTTGACGTTCGTGACGGCGGTCGCGGTGGTGGCGCGGCTGCACATCCCGCGACCGGATCGCTCGGCGGAAAGCGACGATCTCGGCGGGAGCTTCTGGCGCGAGATGCTCGGCGGCTGGCGCTATCTGCTCTCGCGGCGTGCGCTGCTGGTCGCGGTGATCTACATCGCATTCATCGACTTCGTGATCAACGGGCCGCTGGAACTGGCGCTGCCGTATACCGTCAGCGTGACGGGCAGCGAATCCACGGCGGGCATGCTGCTGGGCGCAATGAGCTTCGGCGCGCTGGCCGGGGCGGGCACGATCGCGCTGGTGGGCAGCGTACGACAGCGGATGCGGATCATTTTGGCGGGCTACGTGGCGCTCGGCGGGGTGTTCCTGCTGCTGGGCGTGGTGCGGCATCCGGTTTTGCTGGGCGCGGCGCTGTTCCTGGTGCTGTTCCCGCTGCCGCTCAACGGCGCGCTGTTTTCGTCCGTGCTGCAAGCCAAGACGCCGCCCGATTTGCAGGGGCGCGTGTTCGCCGTGACGGGGCAGATGTTCATGTTGATGACGCCGTTCTCGTTTCTGATCACGGGGGCGCTGGTGGACGACGTGCTGACCCCGGCGGTAAGCCGCCCGGCGTGGGATGCGGTCGCGCCGCTGGTGGGTCGCGGCGAGGGTGCGGGCATGGGCCTGCTGCTGATCGGGGCCGGGCTGCTGATCCTGGCGGCGACGGCGCTGGTGCTGGTCTATGCGCCCGTGCGGCGGCTGGAAACGGATCTGCCGGATTATGTGGGGGCGGCGGCTGCGGCGGGGAGCATCGAAGCGGTTGAGGTGCCCGCCGTGTGAGGTCGTGTCCCGCGGGCTGTGGCGGAATGGCGTTCGTAGGGGCGGAGTGTGTATCGGTCTTTGGGAGCAAAGACGGGCGGAGCTTGCTCCGCCCCTACGAGAAAACAATCGCTCAGTCAATCCGCATATGTGAGCTGCAAAAGCCTACTAAAAAATCCATCACGTCTAGTACGTTATCTTCGTCTTCTTCACTCCTGCTAGCTGCTACCTGACGGAAAGCGTAAAGTTCTTTGAGCAGGGCCTCTTTTTCGATGCCTTGTGCGCGCAGATCAATCAGCATCTGTCGCAGTGCAGATACGGGGTCCTGTTCGTTCAAAGCTTGCCAGAATAGCTCTTGAAAATTCATTGTGCCGGACTCCTCATAAGTGACTTCAATCCGATGAATATTATACTTATACAATGTTATGACTGTCCGCCGTTGACACTGACCGCCCAACCCCTTATAGTTAACGGTATGAACGCGCTGTTTGATACCTCCGGGCGCACCCTGATGCGCATGCCGCGCTTGCCGTGGCCGGATTCTCTCCGGCGATGGCCTGCTGCGCTGCGCTAGCGGCCCGGCCATCCACTGCCACGGCAAGCCAACCGTCGAAGGATCTTCGGCGGTTTTTTATTTGGTACGCCTGACGCGCCCTTGCTACAATGTTTCGAGGTCCACGGGACCCTAGCAGTAACGGAAGAGGACACCCATGCCAGAGTTCATCCACGTTTCGCTTGCCTGGCCCTATGCCAACGGCGATATGCACGCCGGTCACTTCGCCGGGTGCTATCTGCCCGCCGACATCTTCGCGCGCTACCAGCGTATGAAGGGCAACACGGTGCTGGCCGTCAGCGGTTCGGACGCGCACGGCACGCCTATTACCGTCGAGGCGGACAAGCTCGGCATCACGCCGCGCGAAGTCTTCGAGTATTACCATCACCGCTTCCTCGAAACGCAGAAGCGGATGGGCATCAGCTACGACCTGTTCACGCATACCGACACGGAAAATCACTACCGCGTCGCGCAGGATATCTTCCTGCTGCTGCTGGAACGCGGCCACCTGCACCGCGAAACGCAGCGGATGCTCTACAGCGAGACGGAAAAACGCTTTTTGCCGGATCGCTACGTCGAGGGCAAGTGTCCGGTGTGCGGCTTCGAACCGGCACGCGGCGACCAGTGCGACAACTGCGGATCGCTGCTGGACGCGCTCGACCTGATCAACCCGCGCAGCAAGATCGACGGCAGCATCCCGGTCGTGCGCGAAACGGAACATTATTTCCTGGCGCTGAACGATTTCATCGACGCGCTGGAAACGTACCTCGGCAGCGGCAAGGAGCACTGGCGCGATAACGTGCTCAAGGTGTCGCAGAACAAGGCGAAGGATCTGCGCCCGCGCCCCATCACGCGCGACATCGAGTGGGGCATCCCCATCCCGCTGGAAGGCTGGGAAACCAAGCGCATGTACGTCTGGTTCGAGGCGGTCATGGGGTATCTCACGGCTAGCATCGAGTGGGCCAAAAACACCGGCCAGCCCGACGCCTGGAAGCAGTGGTGGTATAACCCGGACGCCAAGCTGTACAACTTCATCGGCAAGGACAACATCGAGTTCCACACGATCATCTGGCCTGCCGAACTGACCGGCATCGACGGGCTGTACGCGGACGAGGGCGACGGCCACATCAACCTGCCCTACGATGTGCCCGCCAACGAGTTCATGAACATCGAGGGTAAACAGTTCTCCAAGAGCCGCAACTGGGCGGTGTGGATGCCCGACATTCTGGAGCGCTACGCGCCGGACCAGATCCGCTACTACATCGCCACGACGCTGCCCGAAACCCGCGACTCCGACTGGAGCTGGGAAGGCTTCGTGATGCGCAACAATACGGAGCTGTTGGCCGCGTGGGGCAATCTGGTCAACCGCGTGCTGAGCTTCGCGGCCAAGCACTTCGACGGCACCGTGCCGGAGCCGGGCGAACTGCGCGACTTCGACCGCGAGATCATCGCCAAGACCGAAGCCGGGTTCGAGACGGTCGGCGCGCTGCTGGACGCGGTCAAGCTGCGCGACGCGCTGGCCGAAGCGATGGCCCTGGCACGCGAGGTGAACGCGTATCTCGATTACGCACCGTGGTTCAAGGTGGTCAAGCAGGACAAGCAGTCTGCTGCGACGACGATCTACACTGCGCTGCGCTGCATCGACAACCTGAAGACGCTGCTCGCGCCGTTCGTGCCGTTCAGCTCGCAGCGCGTGCACGAGTTCCTGGGCTACGACGGCCAGTTGTTCGGGGAACAGAAGATCGTCACGTGCGAGGAATCCGAGCGGTCGCACGAGGCGCTGATCATCGACAACTCGCAGGCCATCGGGCGCTGGGAACGCGGCGATCTGCCCGTTGGGCAGGCGCTGCGCAAGCCGGAGCCGCTGTTCCGTAAGCTGGAACCGGAAGTGGTCGAGCAGGAGCGGGCGCGCCTGGGCCAGCCGCGCGAGGTCGCGGGCCTGACCGGGAAGGCGTAGGCCATGCGGGGCGAGATGCGGGTACGAAAGAACAGGGCAGGTTATAAACCTGCCCCTACAGCGCGCAGACTGCCGGTAACCCAAAGCGCCCCGAAAAGTGGACATCGTAGGGGCGGGTTTCAAACCCGCCCCGTTTTTGATCTTCTACCCCGCCAGGAGATCGCCCCGTGATCAAACGTACCGAAGCTGCCGCCCTGTCCCTGATCGTGATGGCCTACCTCGTGCTGGCGGCGCTGTATGCGCTGCGCACCCCCGACTGGCAGGCTCCCGACGAACCCGCCCACTATAACTACGTCGCGCAGCTGGCAGACGGCGATCTGCCGGTGCTGGAAATGGGCGACTGGCAGCAGGACTACCTCGATGAGCTGCGCGCGACGGGCTTCGATCCCGCGCTGCTGGACCGGCTCGACACGCTGCAATACGAGGATCACCAGCCGCCGCTGGCCTACGCGCTCGACGTGCCGGTATATCTGGCGACGGACGGCGACCTGACCGCGATGCGGCTGTTTTCGGTGCTGATCGGCGCGGGCGTGATCGTCACGGCGTGGGCGACGCTGCGCCTGCTGCTCCCACACTGGCCGGTGGTCGCGCTGACCGGAGCGGGCTTCATGGCGTTTCTGCCGCAGCATCTGGCGATTCTGGGCAGCGTCAGCAACGACCCGGCGGCGGAATTGATCGTTGCGCTGATGCTGCTGGCCTGCGTGATTTACCTGGGCAACACCACCGATCCCGAGGCCGTCGAGCCGCCGAAACACATCAGCCCGCTGGTGCTGGGACTGCTGGCGGGCGCGGCGCTGTTCACCAAGACCACGATCTATTACGTCGCGGGGATCGCGGTGCTGGCGGTGCTGCTGCGCTGGTGGCGCGAGCGCTGGTCGCTGGGACGCGCGTCGGCGCATCTGGCCGCCGTGATCATGCCCGCGCTGCTGATCGGCGGGATCTGGTGGGGGCGCAACCTGAGCGTGTACGGCGGCACGGATTTCTTCGGGTTGGATCGCCACGACGAGGTGACGGTCGGGCAGCCGCGCACGGACGAGTACATCGACACGATGTACGGCGGCAGCACGCGCGTTTACCTCGAAAATTACGCCGAAACGACCTTCCACAGTTTTTGGGGCCAGTTCGGGTGGATGGCGCTGGTCATGCCGGACTGGGTGTACAGGGTCTTCCTGATCTTCACCCTCGCCGTGCTGGTGGGCGCGCTGCTGTTCACGATCTACGCGCGCTGGCCGCGCAACCTGGACGGGCCGCAGCGCGACGCGCTGGTTCTGTTCGCGGCGGCGGTCGCGCTGGTGCTGGCCGCGTACCTGCTCTACAACCTGGACTTCGTGCAGTTCCAGGGCCGCTACCTGTATCCCGCGCTGATCCCGCTGGCGCTGCTGGTCGGGATCGGGCTGTACGGCTGGGTCGCACCGCTGGCGGCTCGGATCCCGGCGTTGACACTCATCCCGCTGCTGGCGATCGCCGCGTTGGGGCTGTTCGCACTGTACGCGCTCGAAACGTACATCGTGCCGAACCTGCCCACGTGGTGAGAGCCTATCACAAGGAGGCTGCCATGAGCGAGCTTGCCCACCTCCAGATCGTCGAGGCGCTGTGGGACGCGTTCGATCGCTTCGACTTTGACGCCGCCGGAGCGCTGCTGCACGACGACTTCGTGTGCGAGTGGCCGCAGTCTGGCGAGCGTATTCGCGGGCGCGAGAATTTCGTCGCCGTCAACAAGCACTATCCGGGGCAGTGGCGCTGCACCATCCAGCGGATTCTCGTCTGCGCGGATGAAGTGGTGACCGAGACGCAGGTTAGAGACGGCGACGAGCAGTACACCGCGATCTCGTTTTTTACGCTGGCCGGTGGCAAAATCGTGCACGTGCGCGAATATTGGCCCGATCCATACCCCGCGCCGGAGTGGCGCGCGCAGTGGGTCGAGCGGATGTGAGCGCGGGCCGCTTTGATTTGGTAAAAATCGACAATAGTAAGGATCGTTTTCACGCTCGATCGTGCCGCTTGTGCCGCGCAGTATACGGTTTTGTAACCGCAATGGCTCTCAGGTCCCGCTTTAGTACCGTTGACAGTCCGTTGTCGCTCAGTATAATCCCCACAAATTTTGGTGTAGTCGAGCGCCGAAGTGAGGGACGAGGGGGGTATCCTTTTGTCTGAAATTCTACAAATCGCCCGGAAACGCTGGGACATCGTAGGCCAGGCCTACGCAGACTTCCAGGGGCGGCTCATCGCAGTACTTTTTTACTTCACCATCTTCGTCCCGTTTGCGCTTGCGGTGCGCTTGGCTAGCGATCCGCTGCACCTGCGTAAAGCTGATACCCGCTGGCTGGATCGCACGCCGGTGGGGACCACTCTCGACGATGCGCGGAGGCAGTTCTAGCATGGATATCCTGGGCATCTCCTGTTTTTACCACGATGCGGCGGCGGCGCTGCTGCGCGACGGGGATCTCGTCGCGGCCTCGATGGAGGAGCGCTTCACCCGCAAGAAGCACGACAACGGATTCCCCTCGGAAGCGATCCAGTTCTGCCTGAAGCGCGCGGGCATTCAGGGCGCGGACCTCGACTACGTGGTGTTCTACGAGAAACCCATGGTCAAGGTGGGGCGCATCCTGCAAACCTCGCTGAGCACCTTCCCCCGCTCGTGGGACTTCTGGCGCGAGGCCGTGACGGCCTATGTCAGCGAAAAGATGTGGATCAAGAGCCTGATCCAGCACGAGCTGAACATTTCGCCCGACAAGATCCTGTTCTGCGATCACCACATGTCGCACGCGGCCAGCGCGTTTTTCACCTCTCCGTTCGAGGACGCCGCCGTGCTGACGATCGACGGGGTGGGCGAATGGACCACGACCACGATGGGTTACGCGACGGCCAACTGGAACGGCCAGGGCCAGAACGCGATCAACCTGTTCTGGGAACAGAAGTTCCCGCACTCCATCGGCCTGTTCTACTCGGCGTTTACGGCCTTCTTGGGCTTTACGGTCAACAGCGGCGAGTATAAGGTGATGGGCATGGCGCCTTACGGGGAGCCAAAGTACGTCGACAGGGTCAAGAAGCTGATCACGATCAATTCTGACGGCAGCTTCTACCTGAACATGGACTACTTCGCCTATCACTATTCGGCCAACAACAGCTTCAACAGCAAGTTCACCGACCTGTTCGGTAAGCCGCGCGTCCACGACGAGGACTTCTTCACGGCCAAGAGCGCGCCGCATCGCGCGGGCGAAAAAGAGGCGATGGAGCGCAACCAGTATTACGCCGACATCGCGGCCAGCGTCCAGGCGGTCACCGAAGAAGCGATGCTGGCGATGGCGAACGCCGCCTACGAAAAAACCGGCTCCAAGCGGCTGGTGATGGCGGGCGGTGTGGCGCTGAACAGCGTGGCGAACTTCAAGGTGCTGGCGCAGACGCCGTTCGAGGACGTGTATATTCAGCCCGCCGCGGGCGACGATGGCGGCGCGCTGGGTGCGGCGCTGTGGGCCTATCACCTCGTGCTGAACCAGCCGCGCAAGCTCGTCATGACGAATGCTTACTACGGCGAAGAATACAGCGAGGGCGAGATCAAAGCCTTCCTCGACGCCGAGGGCATCCCCTACGAGTGCTTCGACAACGACGACCAACTGCTCGACCGCGTGGTGAACGAGATCCTCGACCAGCGCGTGATCGGTCTGTACCAGGGCCGGTTCGAGTGGGGGCCGCGCGCGCTGGGCAACCGCAGCATTATCGCGGACCCGCGCAGCGCCGAAATGAAGGACATCGTTAACACGAAGATCAAGTTCCGCGAGCCGTTCCGCCCGTTCGCGCCGGTTGTGCTGGCCGACCGCGCGCCGGAATTCTTCGATTATCCCAAGGTGGAGACGGATCCGCTGGCCCGTTTTATGCTGGCCGTCAGCCCGATCTTCGATGATAAGCTCGACGTGGCGAAGGCAACCACCCACGAAGGTGGCACCGGTCGCCTGCAAACCATCGACTATGAGACGAACCCGCGCTATTATGAATTAGTGCGGCGCTTCGGGGAGGCGACGGGCGTGCCCATTTTGATGAACACATCCTTTAACCTTCGCGGCGAACCAATCGTCAGCACACCCGCCAATGCCTGGTGGACCTTCAGCAACAGCGGCATCGACTGGCTGATGATGGGTCCGTTCCTGGTCGGCAAAAAGTTGTAACAGCGGAGAATGAGCATGTCCCAACAACCCTCGATCAACACGACTCAGCGTCCCGGCAAGCTCAGCGGCCTCAAGACCCGCCTGGGCATTGTGGGTGAACTGTTTGCTTTTCTGTGGGCCGCGAAGATGTGGTGGCTCATCCCGATGATCATTGCGCTGCTTGTGTTTGCA
The DNA here is from genome assembly GCF_036822615.1 of Aggregatilinea sp. NCBI lineage: Bacteria > Bacillati > Chloroflexota > Anaerolineae > Aggregatilineales > Aggregatilineaceae > Aggregatilinea > Aggregatilinea sp. The sequence goes on from NZ_DAISHJ010000013.1 coordinate 82,294, forward strand.
GTGTTGATTGCGCTTGGGACGGCAGGTGGCGGTGGCCCCCTGATCTACACGCTGTTCTAGGAGAGAAACAAGTATGGGAAACTGGCTACTGGCTCTGCTGTTCGGCGTGATGGTTGGATTGGCGTTGGGCGTCAAGATCGCCCAGGACTCCAATAAAAAGCAGCCGGTACGGGGCGGCGCAGTCGCCCAGACGTTTCACTACCTGGCCTGTGCGGCGATGATGAGCGTGCTGCCGTTTATCATTCTCGGGATAGTGCTGGGCCTGAAGTTCCTGGTTCTGTTCGGGACCGGGCTCGGGCTGCTGGCCCTGACGGGGCTGTGTTTGCTGTTGGAAGCTAGCATTGAGCGCGGGGCGGCGGCTCCGCCCCCGGATCGCCCGGTTCTGACCGACTGAGCACCCCATGCCGTTTAAACATCAGAGCCGGGCGCAGCAGTGCCCGGCTCTTTGTATTTTCGTTTTTTCGGCCAGCGCGCTTTTACAGATCGTCCAGACGCCCGTTGTCCAGCGCCATCTGGAAGGCGCGCCCGACCAGCAGCAGCTCGGTGATCCACTCTTCCAACACGTCGTTCAAATCGAGATCGGCCAGCGCGGCGGCCAGCTCTTGCGGGATGTCGTCGAGCACTTCGGTCGTCAGGCACTGCATCGCCTGCCAGACGGCATCGCGCGAGGTGGGCGGATCGCCTGCCATAATTTCTTCATACCACGCAGCAACAATCGGGTGAACCTGATCGCAGGCCGAGCCATCGACCAGTTCCTCATTCGCCAGATCCTCAAACTCGTCCAACCAGTCCGGCTCTTGCGGCGTCTTTTGATCGCTCATTGGTAACGTGTCTCCTGACCTGTGTGTCCGCGGAATTGCGACCCCCTGCAGGATGTTCCCAGAGTGTAACAGGTCACCGCTTTGGGGGCAATCCGGTTGGATGCCGGAGACGGGCGGCTTAGCGCGCCAGCGGCCAACTTTCCGCCTGATCGACCACCTGCGTGATGGTCCAGACCGTGTGCGCGGCGCGTTCGAGCGTGGCCGGATCGATCTCGTGGATGGTGTCGCTGTTCTGGCCCCACTGCGGCACGAAGCCGCTCACGCGTTCGTAGCCGGAAAGCGCAATGGCGCGCAGATCGCGGTCGCGCAGGATGGCGACTTCATCGAGCGTGATCATCGGCTTGCCCATCAGCCCCAGATCGGGGCGGGCATCGGCGGCGTGCTCCATGACCGCGACGGCTTCAGGTGCGGGGTAATAGTGTGCGTAGGGGCTGATGCCGTGCTGCGTGATCCAGCACAGCTCGCCCGCGCCGACATTGCTGACCACGACCCATAACGCGTCGGCCCATTCCTTGCCGTAGGCGGTTGCCAGCATATCCGCGCCGGTGGCGACGGCGGTCGCGGATGAGGTGAAGGCCAGCACGACTTCGGTCGCGTCGGCGGGATGCACTTGCAGGGCGGCGGCGAGTCCGAGCAGGGCGGAAACGCCGGACGCGTTGCCATTTGCCCCGGCGACAGTCGGGCCGAGTTCGTCCGCGATCGCCAGCGCCGCTTCCCCGAACGAGAGCGCCGCGAGCAGGGTGCGCAGGGTGCGCCAGCGCTGTTGGCGGCCCGCGAGCGCCGTCAGCACGCCGCCGACCAGGGCCGCCACCGTGACGCCGCCCAACGTGCGCGGCATATGGCGGACGAGTCGCGGATCGGCGGTGACGCGGTGATGCGCCGAATCCAGATGTGCGACGAACACGATCCGCCGCCGGACCGGACCGCGCGGCGGGATGCGCACGATGACGTTTTGCGATGCTCCGCGCGCCAGCCAGTCTTGCCAGGGCGCGGGCCGCAGCAGGAAAGCGTCCCGGCTGAGCACGCTGATCCCCACGGACGCCAGCCCGCCGATGACCTGATTGCGCCGCCGCTTGCTAAGTCCCCACACGAGGCTCAAGCCGTTGCCGAGCGCCAGCGGCAGGATGCGGTAGCGGAATCCGCTGATGGTGCGCACCGGCTGGTTGATCAGATCCCATTCCTTGCCCATCGATCGGATCGCGTCCTGCACGGCCTGCGCGGCGTCGCGCTCGGCCTGACTGCCGGGGCGTCTCGGACCGATTTTCACGCTCAGCGCGCGGATGGTGTCCATCAACATGTCCGCGCTCAGTTCCTTCGGTAAATTGGGGTCCATCATACCTGTCTCACCGTTGGGATATGCGTCACTCAGACCAGCACCGTACACGTCAAGTATGCCGCAGTTAGCGCAAAATGGCACAGAGAACAGTTGTCAGTCGTTAGTTTTCAGTGGTTAGTGAAGGCAAAAGCGGCGAGAGGCTGTGCTCTGCGTCCTTGAGAGCAAGCTGTTGAATCCAGTTATCGCCGTAATGGCCCCCCATCCCCTGGCCCCTTCCCCCACGCAAGCGGAGCTGAGGGGGCGACACTAGATTCTGCTGAGGGAAGAGATAGCTAACGAAGCGCGCGCTGTCTCTTCCGAATCTCGCAGTCTCTCGCTCAAGACATGCCCTAGAAGCATGTGCGACGCGCTGCGAAAAAGTTACTGTCGCCCCCTCAGCC